>JANOZI010000903.1:0-3155 GCA_031429375.1 Acidobacteriota bacterium
GATGAAGGGGGTGGACGACCACTCGAGCCACAAGTACGAGCCGTCGCGCGCGCGGTAGCGGTTCTCGAAATTGATCACCCTCGCGCCGGTGGTCAGCGCCGACATCGCCTCGATGGTGACGTTGCGGTCGTCGGGATGCACGAAGTCGAGGAAAGGCGAGGCGAGTAGCTCCGCGTCTTCGTAACCGAGCACGCGCTGCCACGCGGGATTGAGGCGAAGGAAGGTGCCGTCCAGGCTTGCGACGCACAGCAGATCGAGCGACAGGTTGAAGAAGGTTTCGAGCTCGTCGGCCGCCCGCTTGCGATCCAGGTACAGTCCGACCTGGCTCCCCACGGTGCCCATCGTCTCGAGCAACGCGTCGTCCGGTTGGCGGATGTCGCGGCTGAAGAATTCCATGACGCCGAGCACGTCGGCGCCACGCACGATCGGCAGCGCGAATGCGCCATGCAGCCCCACTTCTGCGGCGGCCGTGGCACGAGGGAAATTGTCGTCCAGCGTGACGTCGGCAATCCAGGCGGGACGGCGTGAGGCCCAGACCCGCCCCGGCAATCCGATGCCGGGCACGAACACCGTCGCGTGGCTCACCTCGGCAAACCGGTCGAAGGGTTTCGATGGGATGTGATATTCCCCGACCCAGCGCAGCTTCTTGCCGGCACGGTCCACCTCCCATAGCGCGCCGTAGTGCCAGCCGAGCGGCTCGCAGACGGCCGCGAGCATGCGCGGCGCGGCCTCGGCCAGCGTCGCGCTCTCGCCCAGGGCGTGCGAGATGTCGCGCACGATGGCGGCGTGCAGATTCCCTGGTTTTGGAGCCGGATCTTCCATTCTCACCGTCTCAGCAACTGACGTAGACTACTGCGGTACGAAAGCCAATAACGAATTTCGAGTAACCAAAGTTGGTTATGACGACTGATGCCTCTCCCGGCCGCACCGTGCTCGTCGTCGACGACGACCGGACGCTGCGGCACGCGATTACCACGCTGCTTCACGATGCCGGCTACCAGACCGGCCAGGCCGGGGATGGCCTGGAGGCGCTGCAGAAACTGCAGACGCAGCCGGTTGATGTGATGCTGCTCGACATCGGGCTGCCGGGCATGAGCGGCCTGGAAGTGCTGGCCGAGGCGCAACGCATTCCGTCGCCGCCGCGCGTCGTGATCATGACCGCTGACGACACCCCTGAGACATTGCTGCAATCGTTCCGCGGCCACGCGCACCTGTTCGTGCGGAAGCCGTTTGCGCCGAAACGGATTGTGGACGTGGTCAACGATGTGCTGGCGTCATCTGCGACGGCGGCGCTGCCGATCGAGGTGGTGTCGGCGCGGCCCGAATGGGTGGAGCTGGTGGCGCCGTGCTCGCTCGAAATAGCGGAACGAGTGCAGGACTTCGTGATGCAGCTCGACGCGAAGCTGCCCGATGACGTGCGCGAGTCGGTGGCCGGGGCGTTCCGCGAGCTGCTGATCAATGCCGTCGAATGGGGTGGACGCCTCGACCCGACGCGCCAGGTGCGGATCTCGTGCCTGCGGACGAAGCGAATGCTGCTGTACCACATCGCGGATCCGGGCGAAGGGTTCGACATCAATCGGCTCGCGCATGCGGCGATCAGCAACGCGCCCGACGACCCGCTCGGCCACGATCAGGCCCGCGAGAAACTGGGCCTGCGTCCCGGCGGGCTGGGCCTGGTCATGACGCACGCGATGGTCGACGACGTGATCTACAACGAGAAGCGCAACGAAGTGGTGCTCGTGAAGTATCTGGACTGAGCCCGCCGCCGCTTTCGTGGCGGCGGGTGTTAAGACCGCCTCTACTTCTTACTTACTTTCTACGTCGATTTACCACAGCAGGCGCAAGGCGAGCTCGGCCTGCCGGCCGGGACGAGCGGTCAGGATGCGGCCAAAGCCGTCCGACAAAGAATTGGTCACGCGGCCGCCGCCGTACTGCGCTTGCAGATTGCGCGTGTTCAACAGGTTGAACGCCTGCGCCATCAGGTCGATCTTGGTGGTGGCCCCGAAACGAATCGCCTTGCTGACCCGGAGGTCGAGGAGGTTGATCCGCGACGACTCGATTTGGCTCTCGGCAATGGCCGGGCGGCCGTTCGTGGCCCGCCACGCATTGACCGCCGACAGGTCGAGACCGCGGCTGCCCGCATTGCGGGTGGTGCCGGGCACGAGATCGGTGTTGAACCCGTCGGCGTTCAGATCCCGGCCGGCCGTGGCATTCCAGGGCAACTGCGTCCGCGCGGACCACACCGCGCCGAGCGTGATGTCCAGCGGCAGCAACACCGATCCGCTGGCGACAATCGCATGGCGCCGCTCGCCGTTGGACGGCCCCCAGTCGATGTCCGGGTTGAACGGATCCAGGTAGCGGATCAGCGGATTGTTGTCTTCGGAGTGCATGTAGGTATGGGTGACCATGAACTGGTGGCGCCGGCTGAAGCGCTTCTCGAGCTTGGTATACACCGCCCGATAGCGGGCCTCGCCGGTTGATCGGTTCTCGTCGACGCGCGCAAACGTCGGGTTCGGGCGGGTCGCCGCGCCGGCCACGCGCGCGTTGATGTCCACGATCTTGCGGTCGTCGTTCGTATTCGTCACGATGCCGTCGACGTGGAGAGCGTAGTCGCCGATCAGCCGGTGCGAGAGACCGGCATTGAACTGGTGCGACGATGGTTGCACGTAATCGTTGGCGACCACGGTGATGTTGGCCGGCGCCGAGACGATGAATGTACGAGGGTCGCGGCCGCCGTACGGATCGGGATACGACGGGTTGCTGATGTTGACGTTGAATTGCTGGTAGTTCCTGAATTCGGTCAGGTTGCCCAGGATCCGCACGTGCCCGTAGTACAGGCCGTAGCCGCCCCGCACCACCGTCCGGCCGGTGCCGTCGACGTCCCACGCCGCGCCGGCGCGCGGGCCGAAGTTGTTGGTGTCGCCGCGCTTGCTGACGTCGATGTACGGAATCGGAATCGGGAAGACCGATGGGTCGAGGTCCTCATTGGCCGATCCATACAGCCGCTCGTAGCGCAAGCCCAGGTTCACCGTCACGTTGTTGCGCAGCTTCCAGTCGTCCTGCACGAACCCGACGTAATACTTGCTGGGGTGTTCCGTCGTGACCGGCGGCAGGCTGGCCGTGAAGATGGTTGCGCCGGTCAAGGCGGCGACCGA
>JANOZI010000904.1:0-1690 GCA_031429375.1 Acidobacteriota bacterium
CGAAACACCTGCCCCATGCCGCCTGCGCCGATGGCGGCGAGCACGTCGTAGACGCCGAGACGGGTGCCGGGGGAGAGCGTCACTCGAGGCCTTCGATGTCCAGCAGATCCTGCGGGCGCCCGCTCGCTCGTTTGTTCCGAATCAGCTCAGCGCGCCCAATGTAGTCCACCGCTTCGCTGCCGTAGTGGCCGGAGACGCGGCCGTGCCAGGCTTCGTCGAACGTCACCCCGTCGATCGTCGTCAACAGATCCACGCGGTTGGGCGCCACACCCAACTGGACGATCTTTCCAGGCGTCGAGAAATCGGCCGCCGTCAGGCCAAGGACTCCGAAACCAAAGTCGGTCAGCGCCGCCAACAGTCGCTCGGCATTCTCGGGCGACGGCTCAACGAACACGTCGATGTCTTTCGTAAACCTCGGCTGACCGTGGAACGCGACAGCATAGCCGCCCACCACCATGGCCTTAACGTTCCGGTGCCTCAAGCACGCGAACAGTTCTTCGAAGTCCTTCGTCATCGGCCCCCTGGAACTTCGCCCATTGTTTTCGGAGATCGTCGACGGCGGCGACGCGGGCGTCCGGCGGCACCGCCTGCCAAAACTCGCGGTCGGCGCGCCGATCGTCTTCGAATGAACCGCATTTCCGCACCCAGACGTCCGCCATGTGACGCCCCATGATACCGCGCCTCCGCTGCGATCACCTGGGCTGCGGCGGAGCGATCGGCAGGCCGACGCACGCCCGTGATCAGTTGGCGTACGCCGAGGGGATGGCAATGGGAGTCGCTGGCGCACCCAGACCTCCTCCCACAACGGCCGCGACGACGGCGAGTCTCTTCCACGCCTGGCGGACGCAAGGCCGGGGACGGCCGAGCTATGCTGAACACCGTTCGAATGAAGCGCTGGCTTCCCGTCGTGATCGTCATCCTGATCATCGCGCCGCTGGTGGTGTGGCTGCGCGTGCAGACCTCGCCGCTGTCGGCGCTCGTGCGCGGCGGACCGGGGCCGCCGAACATCGTCTTATTGCACGGCTACGGCTCCAACGCGAACGACTGGCTGCAGTTCGCGGCGACGATTCAGCTTCCTCGCCATGGCCGGTTCCTGTTTCCGAATGGGCCGTGGCGCGGCCCGAACGAGGCGCGCGGCTGGTGGTGGCTCAATATCGAAGGGCACGTGCCGAAGGGCGAGCGGTTCCCGGATTTTTCCGTGGCCAACCCGGCCGGCATCAAGATCGCCTCGCGGCTGGTGCGCGCATTCCTCGAAGACGTGCCGGGGCCGATCGTGCTGGGCGGGTTTTCACAAGGCGCGATGCTGAGCGGCGAGATTGCGTTTCAGACGGAGCAGCCGCTGGCGGGGCTGGCAATGATCGGCGGCACGACGGTCAACGAAGCGGCGTGGGTCGAGCGGTTTCCGGGGCGGCGCAACCTGCCGATTTTCATTGCGCACGGGCGGAACGACGGCGTGCTGCCATTTGCGATTGCCGATCGGTTCAGGACCAAGCTGCAGGCGGCTGGGATGGATGTGACGTGGGTGCCGTTCGAGGGCGGCCACGAAATTCCGGCCGCGGTCGTGAGCGAACTCAACAAGTTCCTGGCACGACTCCAGCTCGGTACTTAGCGCTCAGCCCGGGCTCCGGCCAACGTGAACGTCATCGTGCCGGCTATCCCGTCCGTTCCGACTCCAGCCGCGCTCCCGTCG
>JANOZI010000905.1:0-2081 GCA_031429375.1 Acidobacteriota bacterium
GCATCGATCCGCCGTCGCTCGCGCACGATCTCGCGCGTCAGCTCCCGTTCGGTCGGCAGGACCTTCACGTACTTGGCGGCAAAGATCTGGCGGGCCTCGCTCAGCACCGAGTACTTCGCAATAGCCTCGTTCTTTCTGGAACACAGGACCAAGCCGATGGTTGGGTTGTCCCCCTCGGGTCGGGCATGGGCGTCGAACATACGCACGTAGGACTCTAGCTGGCCGATGTCCTGGTGGGTCAGCTTGCCGACCTTGAGATCGATCAGCACGAAGCACCGGAGCAGGTAGTTGTAGAAGACGAGGTCCACGTAGAAGTCCTCGTCTTCAAAGCGCATACGCCTCTGCCGGGCGACGAACGAGAAGCCCTTGCCCAGTTCCAGGAGGAACGCTTGCAGATTGTCGATGATGGCCTGCTCGACCGCCGATTCTCGCAGCGCCGGGTAGTCCTTCAGGTTGAGGAAGTCGAGCACGTAGGGGTCCCGGATGAACTGGTCCGGCTCCACCGAGGCCATCTTTGCAGCGGCCTCCTTTCGCACAGGGGCCTTCTTGTGGCTGGCCAGCAGCCTCTCGTAGTAGAGCACCGAAATCTGGCGCTCCAGTTGGCGTGTGGACCAGCGCTGGTCCGCGGCTTCGCGCAAGTACCACTCTCGGGCTCGGGGGTCCTCTACGCCCAGGAGCAGCCGGTAGTGAGTCCACGACAGCTCGGACAATTCTGAACGCGGTGCGTTCAGAATTGGAAAGGCAAGGTAGAAGCCGCGCATATACCACAGGTTGCGCTCGTCGAACCCGCGGCCAAGATCTCGTGTCAGTCGCTCCGCCAGGGTGGTGATTACCGCTTCACCATAACCGGCACGGCGTCGACCCCGCTGTTCGTGCTCGACGATGAGCCGCCCAACGTTCCAATACGCATGAACCATCGCCGTGTTGACCGCGCGATGAGCGGACGACCGCGCCGATTCGAGGACAGCACGAATCTCCTGATACAACGGCTCGGCCGATCGGACGAGCGACGTGTCCGGGGCCTTCCGCTTCGCCACCAGACGACGATCTCATCGTCTTTGTGCTGGCGCAAGAAGCAGGATCTGCAACAGAGGCAAGGATCTGCGGAGGCAAAATCTGCGATCTGGCCACTACCTCCCGGACTTCACGTGTGCAACCAGTTGCTCAACGGACTCGAGCCATCCCAGAAGTTCAGACGATGTCGGCGACAACTCGTAGGGATGCTGATGGCATGCGCGGCTAAGTCCGGACCACGCGTAAGAGACCCGCTCCGCAAGCTCTTCGTCGCCCAAGTAGTACGAAAGGCACAACAGCTGGGCGCGCGCCGAGCAGTGCTCCATACCGGGAGCACGGACCCGCCAGAAATCATCCAGTGCAGCCTCGAGCGCCTGGCGCGCCAGCAGTGCCGTGGCGCGCGGCCACAGTCCGGCGGTTGCCGGGTCGGTGCGCTCTATCAGCCTGCGCGCCGCCATTACTACTTCAGCGTGTCCCAGCATTACGTCAACGCCTGAACTCTTTCGGCCAACTTCTCGGTGTCGTTGATCAACTGCTGCAGATCCCCGGCGAACTCCTTGTGCGCGCCCTCGTTGCACTGCTTGAACGCATCGCCGGCCCATCCGCCGTACTTGTTCACGCGGGCCATCACTTCGCTCCCCCGCTCGCGGTCGTCGAAGAAGGCCAACGCGGCCAGCGGCGTCAGCTTGCCGCCTTTGGCGAGGAGCTCCTCCACTTCACCGTGCGACCGGCCGGCGAGAAGTTGACGCCGGCGAATCACGCCGATCAGGGCGGCTTCGAGCGCGGCCCTGCAGAAACCCGGCACAGTTCGCCGCAGCACCGGGTTTGGGAGGTCGGTGGTATGCACCAGTGCAAGTGCATCCTCGATATGTGCGCGCACGGGATCGAGCGACGCCCGCACCTCCACCACGGACTTAGGACGCCGCGTCACCATCAGGATCCGGGTCTGGATACCGAGGCGGCGGACAGCTTCGGGCAGGCGCTCGTCGTGGGTGAAGACGATCACCTGTCTCGTGAGCGCGGTCTCTTCGAGCGCGCGGGCCAGGCCGTCCACGCGCGCGGGATCC
>JANOZI010000906.1:0-2155 GCA_031429375.1 Acidobacteriota bacterium
ACCGTCGTCCGGAACACGCTAGGAGATCAAGATGGCCAACTATGAGATCAATCGGCGGCAGTTTCTCGTGACGACTGCGGGCGCAGTACTGCTCCCGCGTTTCGTGCCGGCCTTTGCGCCGTCCTACGACCCTGGCGCGAAGTTCGAGATCAGCGTGAGCGAAGTCGACATGCGGAAGAATGCGGCTGGACGCATGCTGAAGGCGCGAGTCTATCGTCCGACCGGCCCCGGACCATTTCCCACGGTGCTGGATCTGCATGGCGGCGCCTGGAACGCCAAGGACCGCACGGCGGAAGAACCCATGGACCGCGCGCTGGCGGAGAGCGGGTTGCTGGTGGTCGCGATCGATATGACGAACGCGCCGGAAGCGCCGTATCCCGCGTCCGTGCAGGATGCCAACTACGGCGTGCGCTGGCTCAAGTGGAAGGCGGCGTCCTGGAACGGCGACGGGTCAAGAGTCGGGATCTACGGGAGCTCCAGCGGAGGTCATGTCGCGGAGCTGCTCGCGATGCGTCCGCACGACCAACGCTATAACGCGATTCCGCTGCCCGAGGCGCCGAAGGTCGACGCCACCGTTGCCTATGTGGCGTGCCGATCGCCGATCAGCGATCCGTTCGCGC
Organism: Acidobacteriota bacterium; assembly: GCA_031429375.1. GTDB lineage: Bacteria > Acidobacteriota > Vicinamibacteria > Vicinamibacterales > UBA2999 > 12-FULL-67-14b. The sequence goes on from JANOZI010000906.1 coordinate 621, forward strand.
GCTTCAAGAACGCCGAGAAGCATAAACGCGACGGCATGATGCAGAACCACTACACCTACTTCAAGCCGTGGGAGACGATCCACGAGAGCAATCCGCAGGAAATCCTGGAGCGCAAGGAGAAGGTGAACCTCGTGCCGCTGCTGATCATGCAGGGCGGGCTCGACGACAACGTGTTGCCGGCGTTCCAGGAGAAGTTCGTGGCGACGTACAAAGCCGCGGGCGGCGCCGTTGACTATCACTTGTTCGAAGGCAGCGAGCACCAGTGGGTCGCGCAACCCGGTCCGCAGACCGATAAGGCGCGCGCGATGGTCAAGGCGTTCATCGCCCGCCAGCTGAAAACATAATCGTAGCCGTCACTGATCACCGGTTTCACCTCGGCCTACGCCGATACCACCACGCTGCCGTCATCAAGATCGCGGCCGCAACCACCGTACCGGATCCAGACTTCGGCGCTTGCGGCGCAGTGGATGGAGCGGACGCTGCCGGCGTTGACTCGCCGGAGAGCTGCTGTTGCTGAAACGCGCGTGCCGCACGCGTGCCGATCAGCAGTCTTCCTTGCGCGTTCTTCTGCCCAGGCGCTTTGCCGTAGGGCGACGCATGTTCGATTTCCGCATTCAGCTCCGCGCCAATCAGAATCGCGATCCCTGAGACGTAGAGCCAGAGCAGCACGACGATGACGCCGCCGACCGTGCCGTAGGAGCCTTCATAATCGGTGAAGTTGGCCACGTAGATCTTGAAGAGGAGCGAGCCCAACAGCCAGAGTACCGTTGCGGCGATGGCGCCCGGGGTGATCCAGGCCCAGTCCTGATCCGCATCCGGTCCAAAGTAATAGACGAGCCCGATTGCGGTGGCGACGAGCATGAACACCAACGGCCACTGCAGCACCAGCCAGGTCCACTCGAAGGCTGCGCCCCAGCCGGTGGTTCGTCCGAGCCACGCGGCGAGGGCAGGTCCGGCGAGGACCAGTGACAACGCGACCAGGACGAAAGCCGCGGCTCCGAGTGTGAGGCCGATGGCGACGAGCCGGACTTGCCACCACGGCCGGCCCTCGTCGATGTCGTAGGCGCGGTTGAGCGCTCCGACGATCGACACGAGCGCCGCAGAACTGCTCCATAGCGCCGCCGCCACTCCGAACGTGAGCAAGCCGCCGTCCTCGTTGTTGGCCAGCCGTTGCATTTGCTCCTGGATGAGCGCGAGGACCTGTGACGACACGAAGGGCCCGAGCGAGCGGCCGACATCGTCGGCGATGCTCGAGAGCGGAAAGAAGCTGGCGAGTGCGAGGAGAAACAGGATCGCCGGAAACAGCGCGAGGAAGAAGAAATACGAAAGCTGGGCCGCCAGGCCGGGCACATCATCGGCGATGGACTCACGCCACGTGCGACGCGCCAGCTCAGTCCATGAGAGGGAAACCGTCTCGAGCATAGGGTGCCGAGGTGCAAATGCTGTGCCGCGCCGCTACTTCGGGACGAGGCGCTTTCGTAGGGGGCCGATGCGTGTGCCGGGAGTAAGAGCCAACTATCGTGGATTATACGAGG
>JANOZI010000907.1:0-3476 GCA_031429375.1 Acidobacteriota bacterium
CAGGCTTTGCGCATCGCCGCGAACGCGATCGAGGATGCTGAGATTGCGCAGGCTGCCGCGGTTCTCGAACAGCGTGTCGAAGGCCAGCGCCGGGTAGACCTCGTTCGGCACCGGCGACTCGGCGTTCTGCCACGAGATATGCGAGCTGTACGCCAGCGAGAAGTTGGTCTCGTGGTAACCCGTCATCGGCTGTTCGCACGCGAGCACGATGCTGGGCTGCAATGTCTCGTGGCCGATCCGGTTGGCGATCAGCTGATCCACCGAGATGCCCGACTGGAGCACGGGGCCTCGTCTGAGCAGCGCACCGGTCAGGAGGCTTCCGGTCTGCGCGGGGTGAATGCCCTGGCCCGTGGAATGCTTGTTGAAGAGGCCGCTGATCACGTTGATCTTGTTCTTCAACGGCTCGAGCGGCGACAGGCTCTGGCCGAGCATCATCTCCGCTCCCGACCCTTCGGCGCTCCAGTGATTCTCGTTGACGCCGTTGCCCATGAAGAGCACCGCGAAGCGTTTCGGGAACGCCGCGCCGGCGTTTCCGCCGGGGGGTGCGGCTGCGAACGCGGAGAGCGAATCGAGCCACGGCAGGCACATCGTTACGCCCACGCCGCGCAGCACCGTTCGACGATTGACGAGCGCCATTAGTTCGCTGCCTTCCTCGTTGGGTCCGTCGTTCGCCGGTTCAAGAACTGCGGACTGGTCACGATCGTTTCGATCAGGGCACTGACGCGATATCCGCTTGCCGCGAGCTGGCTATTCATGCGTTGGATCAGCGGTTCATCCGAGAGCAATGGCGAACGGCCCAGCGCGTAGACCAACAGTTTACGACTGAAATTGTCCAGAAAATCCTTTTCCCGTTTCGCGCGGATGTACGCCTGCAGGCCGCTCAGGCCCTGCCCGTCACTTCCTCCCGGGAACGCCGCCTGCGTATCGACCGGATGTCCGGCGAGATCTTTCGTCCGCGTTTCGCCGGTGGGCCCATAGTTTTCCAGGGTCAGCCCAAACGCATCGAAGCGGGCATGACAGGACGCACACGCCGGATTGCTGCGGTGCCGCGCGAGCATGTCGCGCAACGGCAGCTCCAGCTTCGCCTCGTCCGCCGGCAGCTCCGGAACCACGGGAGGGGGCGGCGGAATCACTTCGCCGAGCACGCGTCGCGCCACCCAATAACCGCGCTTGACCGGACTGGTGCGCAAGCCCGGCGCGTTCTGTGTGAGGAAGACCGCCATCGGCAGCAGGCCGCCGCGCTGGTAGTGGCCGGCCTGATCGACGCGAATCCAGCGATCCCGCGCGCCAGTCACGTCGGGCATCCCGTAGTGCGTGGCCAGGACCGGATTGACGAACGTGTAATCGCCATAGAGCAAATCGAGCACCGGCCGATCGTTGCGGATCACGTCGTCGAGAAATCGGATCGGCTCCTCGAACATCGCGTCTCGCAGCTCGTTCGTGAAAGCTGGAAAACGCTCGCGGTCGACCGTGTTGCTGTCTTCGAAGCGGCGAAAGTCCAACCAGTTGCCGCCGAACTCCGTGGCAAGCCGCCGGGCGCGATCGTCTTTCAGCATGCGGCGGACCTCCGCGCGCAGTGCGGCGCCGGTGCGAAGGCGGCCGGCCGACGCCTGAGCGAGGAGCTGAGCGTCGGGCATGGTGGACCAGAGGAAGTAGCTCAGACGACTCGCCAGCCCATGATCCGGCAGGGCCGTGGTTGGTCCCTCCTTCGCGCGACGCGCTACGGCGGGCAAGCCCAGGTCGAGCCGGTAACAGAAGTGAGGCGACATCAGGATGCTGACGATCGAGTCGCGCATCGCCTCTTCGTGCGACAGATTCGTCGCGCGCTGCGAGCGGTAGAACGCGATCAGACTGGCACGCTCTGCCGCCGATAGCGGCCGTCGATAGGCGCGCGAGGCAAACGTCATCAGCGCATCCAGGTGCCTTGGCTCCGCAGCGATCCGTTCTCGTTCGATGGCACGAAGCGTGGCGTTCACGCGATCGAAGTGATCGACGATCGCCTGCGTCGCCTCAGGCTGATTGCGGTCGTCGGCGGCGGCCTTCGCGAGGAAAGAAGTCTTGAAGCCCATGATGACGGGCTCGGCGGTTAAGTCCTTGTCGGACGGCCGCAGGGTGCCCGACTCAGCGCCGTTGCCCAGGACCTCTCCGCTCTGGTTGAAGTAGAACTGGACGTACGTCCGGGCGGTGTAGTCGGCCACGAACTCGAATTGATTCCACAGCGCTTCCAGTTCCTTCTGACCGTTGTCGTCGAGAATCAGTTCGATGAGCGGCGCGTCATCACGCGTGTACCCCATCACGTTGTGGAAGCCGGCGCTCAGCCAGCGACCCTGGTCTTCGGACTCGTCGGGATAGAAGCGGCCGCGCTCTCGGACGTAGAACACGTTGGGAAACACCGAGCTGAATCGCGCGAACGCCGCTTCGTATTGGGCTCGCTGACCGGCAGGCACGACGAGCTCGGCGTTCTCGAGCCGCGACGCGTACGCGCGGGCCTGCGCCTTCAGCGCCGTGAGGTCTTCACCGTTAGGGCCGAGGCCCACGAGACCGTAACCCACAGGCTTGCCATCGCGGCCCAGCGGGACCACTGGTTCGACTGGCGGCGGCTCGCCCTCAACGCGCAGCGCGGTACGGTCGAAATCGCGACGGTGCGTGGCGTAGGCGCGGAGCTTCCAGTTCATCAGCGGCTGGGTGCGCACGCTCAGTCCCTTGACCGTCGGGCTCCCGAATATGAGCGACGTGTCCTTCCGCATGCGCACGACGAAGTCGCGCATCTGAGCCGCGCTGTCACGGGCGAGATCGGCTTGATCGCGGTTTGGAACAGGCAGCGAGCGCCACATCTCCTGCAGCTTCGCCAGTGGCCCGACCTGCTCCGGAGTCTCGAGCGTCTTCCAGATCGTCGTCAAATACTTCGCGCTGACCTTCAGCTCCGTGGCCACGTCGGCAAGCGTGGCGTTTGATCTGCCGAACACCGTGCGGTGCTTGTAGGTCCATGCGGCACGGAAATAGTCGGCGTAATCGGTGTTCTGACGTGCGTAGAAGTCGACGATCTGCTGGATGGCGTAGCGGTCGCGGTCGGTGTCGACCAGCATCGGATGCGGCGCGAAGTCGAATCCGGTGGCGTTGAGGAACATGTGATCGGCGACATTCCTCGCGGCCAGCAGATATTTGTTCAGCAGCGCCGGCGACATCGCCAGCGACTCGCCCGAGTTGTCGAAGCCGGCCTGGTTTGCGGGATCGACAGGGAACTCCCGGGCTGGACGAATATCAACACCGGTCAGATCGCGGATCGTGTAGTCGTATTCAGCATTGCTGAGACGTCGCGCAAGCACCACACCCGGATCGCCGTCACGGCGGCGAGCCTCGGTGGTCCAGGTCGTTTGAATCCACTGGATCACCTGCTGCCGCGCGCCCTCCGGCGGTTGGGTGGCTTGTCGCGGCGGCATCTCGACGGCGCTGAGCCTCGAGAGAATGCGATTCCA
>JANOZI010000908.1:0-2677 GCA_031429375.1 Acidobacteriota bacterium
AGGCTGGCGGCAGCCAGGCGTTCCGGAAAGTGAAGTTCTCGTTCTGGATTGGGTACGATTGGTAACCTGACGGCTTGAGGCCTGGGGCTTGGGGCTTGGGACTACAATTCTTGAGTGGTCCGCAGTCCCAAACCGAAACGCTGGCAAGATTCAACCGCTGAAACGGTTCAAGTCGTTCTTCCGAACGATTCCAACCCTCTAGGTTTCATCCTCGGCGGTACAGTGATGCATCTCATCGACATCACCGGCGCCATTGCCTGCCATCGCCACACCAACACGCTCGCGCTCACTGCCGGCGTCGACGGCCTCGAATTCATCCATCCGATTAAGGTCGGCGACCTCATCATCCTCAAGTCGCGCGTGACGTGCGTGTTCAAGACCTCGCTGGAAGTGGAGGTCGAGGTCTTCTCGGAACAGATCGAAACCGGTACGCGGCGGCTGACCAGCCGCGCTTACCTGACGTTCGTCTCGATCGACCGCGATGGCGGGCCGCTGGAAGTGCGGCCGTTGCTGATTGAAACCCCTGATGATGAGGAACGGTGCCGCCAGGCCCACGAGCGGCGTGCCGATCGGCTACGCCGCAAAATGGAAAGAGGTGGCACCCCATAAAGGGGTGCCCTCCGCCCGGGTGTGGGACGCCCGTAGGGCACCGCTTTAGCGGTGCCTCAGTTGGCTTTCGTCATCCGCAACTCGCTGCGGTCGAGATCGAGCGAGACGCGGTACGGGCTGAGGAACTTGTGCCCGACGATGCCGCCGACCTGGAAGCCGAGCAGCACGCTCGGCGCCTGCAGGTTCAGCACCACCACCGCGAAGTTGTTGAAGGCGATGTCGTTGAACCGCAGGTTGACGCCTGGCATCAGGAAGGCGTCGCGGTCCCACCCCGACGTACCGTAAACCCGCAGCGCGATCTTGCGCGACATCGTCTGGTTGATGTCCTCGGCCGTCGCGGTGCTGATCGAGATCACCTCGCCGCCGGTGTCGACCACGAAGTAGGTCGGGCGGGTCTGGTTAATCAGGCCGCGCACCAGCGTCAGCCGGTGATGCCGCATCGGCAGCGTGAACTCGGCCTTCTCGGCCGGCAGCGTCTTGCCAATCGACAGCTTGCGCCCCGCGTAGTCGATCGTCATCGACAACCCGAGCCCGAGCGGCGAGAAACTTTCGGTCTCGCGCTTGGGGATGCCGCGCAGCGCGGGCGCCTTGATCAGCGTCGGGACGTTGCTCAGCTTGAGCGTGCCGATCTCGAGCGAGTCGAGGCGTCCCAACTGCAGTCCGCGCAGGCCGACTTCGCCGACCCCGGCGCTGAGCGTGTAGGTGATGGGCCGGACGACGGCGGACGAGGCGGTCTGGCGCGAAATGGTGGTGAGCTCGGAGCCGGTGTCGAGCACGAAGTCCTGGGGCCGCCCGCCGTTGACCCTGGCCTTCACGATCACCTTCTCGTCGATGATGCGGAAGTCGACGGTGTGAAGCTGGTTCTCGCCCTGGTCGTCGATCGCGATCGGCTCGCGCTCGCCGAACGACTTGAGGAACCGGATCTGCGACCGCGACCACGACGCCTTGTCGCTGCGGTCCTTGTTCGGCAGCAGGTTGACGTAGTTGCCGTACGCCGCGGCGGCCTGCTCGTAGCGGCGCATGCGCTCGAAAATCGCGCCGACGGTGTGGTGCATTTCCTCGTCACGCGGCGCGAGCTTGAGGGCCAGCTGCGCCTCGTTGAGCGCCTCGTCGAGCTTGTTCTGCGACGCCAGTGCGCGCGCCAGGCCATGGTGGCCACGCGACAGGTCCGGCGTCATGGCCAGCGCGTCGCGGAATTCCTTGTCGGCCTCGTCGAACAGGCCGGCGGACCATAACGCGTCGGCGTGGATGGAAGTGATCTCGGCGCTGCGCGGCTCGGCCTTCTTGAGCGTGGCGGCCTCGCGTTGCGCCTCGGCGAACTCGCCCAGCCGCAGCGCGGACCTGACCACCCCAATGCGGGCCTGCACGGCAATCGACTTGTTTTCGGTGTGGGTGGCCCTGCGGAAGGCCTCGAGCGCCTCGCGAAACCGCGTCTCCTCGAACAGGAGCGTCCCGATCTGGAACTGGAGCTCCGCGTCATCGGGGGCGGTGCGCCCGTGCACCCCCGTGACCATCGCGGCCACGACGACTGCGGCTACCAACGCAAAGCGGGGTCGAATCGCCATCACACCCTCTTTCGTGCCGCCTCCGCCCGGAACCGCCGCGGACGCCGCGAGATCAGGAGATCAAAAGATCAGGAGCAAAAAAGCAAGCCCGGGGCGCGCCAGGGCCTCATGAGGCCGATTCTAGTGGAATCTTCGGTCGGTCAAACCGTTATTTCTGAAAATGGTTGGCGTTGATTTCGATGTAGTTTTTCCACTTTTCGGGCACCTCGTCGAGGGCGAAAATCGCCTCAACCGGGCAGGCCGGGACGCAGGCGCCGCAGTCGATGCACTCGTCCGGGTGAATGAAGAGCATCTTTTCCGCCTCAAAGTCCGCTTCGTCCTTCCGCGGGTGGATGCAGTCGACCGGGCAGACATCGACGCAGGCCGAGTCCTTGGTGCCGATGCAGGGTTCCGTGATGATGTACGCCATGTCCGATCCTTGTCAGTAAGAGTTCAAAGTTGAAAGTTGAAAGTTGAAAGTTTCAGTTGAAAGTTTCAGTTATGAGTTCAGTTATGAGTTCAGT
>JANOZI010000909.1:0-4227 GCA_031429375.1 Acidobacteriota bacterium
ATGAATTACTTTAAAATCGATCGCTGCCATCTCGTCGGCACTGCAGCCGGCGGGTTCGTGGCCTTCGACGTCGCGCTGTCGTTTCCTCAACGCCTGCGCAGCCTCGTAGTCGCCAACAGCATCGGCGGCGTCCAGGACGAAGACTATCTGGAGCTGGGGCGCCGGTTGAGGCCGGCGCAGTTCAACGCGCTGCCGCCCGATTTCCGCGAGCTGAGCCCAACCTACCGCGCCGCCAACCCGCAAGGCACACAACGTTGGATCGATCTCGAGCGCGTGAGTCGGCCCGAGGGCACACCGCCCGTGGTGCAGGCGATGCTCAACAAGGTCACGTTCGCGTTGCTCGAAGGGATCAAGGTTCCGACACTGCTGCTCACCGGCGACGCGGATCTATACGCCCCGCCAGCGATCCTCCGCATGTTTGCAACCCGGATCAAGAATTCGGAGTCGGTGGTGGTGCCCGAGGCGGGCCACTCGGCGTACTGGGAGCAGCCGGAGATCTTCAACCGGACCGTACTCGCCTTCATCCAGAAACACTAGTTAGAGGCGGGTCTTAAGACCCGCCTCTACATCAAACCTATTGTTGTAACGCGTACGCTATGTACTCGCCCGAGTAGTTGCCGCCTCCATACGCGACGATGATGTACTGCCGGCCGTCTACGCGATACGTCATCGGCGATCCGCTCTGCGGCGCCGGCATCCACACCTCGCCCACCTGCGCGCCCGTCCTCTTGTCGTAGGCCCGCAGCATCGCGCCCCTCGGCCGGTTCGGCGTGGTCGTCACCTGCGGGTCGCCCATGATCACCAGCGTCTTCGTCACGAGCAGGCCCACGCCTGACGTCCCGGCCTGGCCCGTCTTCGGGATGTCCTTGCCCCTCAGCGCCGGATGATTGCGGATGTTATCCGGCGTGTCGCCGTGCGCGACCGACCACATCAGCTCACCGCGATCGAGATTGAGCGCTGAGAGCACGCCGTACGGCGGCTTGACGATGGGCAGGCCCTGCACGGTGAGGCCGGGCGTCGATGCCGCCGCGGGCGGCGGCGTGGCCGGCGCCGTGGCGAGCGCCTCTTTCACGCGCTCGGCCGTCCGCGGCGAATCGGCGGCGCAGCAGTCGCCAGGGCCGAGCACTTCACGGAACGGCTGCCCCGCCGTACCGGAGACGTAGCGGATGTCGGAGAAGCCCGAAGGCGGCTCGACGATCGATCGAATGCCGGGCGTGTTGCCCGCCGGGGCAAACGCGATGTGCAGCTCCGGATCGTAGCCGCCGCCCGGCCAGTTGGTCGCGGTGCCGCCGGTAATGGCGCCGAGAATGCCCTTGGCGTTGCCGGTCACGGGCGGAGCGAACGGCGTCGCCGCCCACTTGAACAGCTTGAGGCGTTCGATCGCTTCAGCGCGCATCTCCGGCGTGAAGTCGATCAGGTCGTCCATGTTCAGGTAGTTGCGCGCGTACCTCAGCTTCTCCGGAGGGTGCGGCTGCGTGGCCGAGTACCACTCGCCGGGCACGTCGCCTCGCGGCACCGGCTTCTCTTCGATCGGCCAGATCGGCACGCCCGTCACGCGATCGAACACGTACAGCCATGCCTGCTTGCTCGGCACCGCGACGACCTTTCGGGCCTTGCCGTCAATCGTGACGTCGGCAAGCAGCGGCGCCGACGACATATCGAAGTTCCAGATCGGGTGATGCACGAACTGGAAGTGCCACTTGCGCTGCCCGGTTTTCAAATCGACCGCCACCAGGCTCTCGGCAAACAGGTTGTTGCCCGGCCGATGGCCGCCGTAGTAATCAGACGAGGGCGTTTCGACCGGCAGGTACGCCATCCCGAGCTCTTCATCAACCGTGATTTGCGTCCAGACGCCGACGTTGCCGTTGGTGGCCCACGATTCGTTGAGCCAGGTGTCGTTGCCGAACGAGCCTGGCCGCGGAATCGTGTCGAACTGCCAGACCTGGCGGCCGGTGCGGACGTCGAACGCGCGCACCAGTCCCTTGGTGTTGTCGTGCGTCTCGACGGTTGCGCCTTCGCGCATCGCCGAGCCGACGATCACGAGGTCGCCGGTGACGATCGGCGTGGAGTGGATGCCGATCTCGCCGGTCTCGAGATCGATCGGTGTGCCGCGGCCTTTCACGACGCCGGCCTTCAGATCGACAATGCCCTTGGTGCCGAACGATTCGATCGGCGCCCCGGTCCTGGCGTTGAGCGACACCAGCCGGTAACCGGTCGACGCGTAGATGATCCGCTCGTCGCCGCGGCCGTCGGTCCAGTACGACACGCCCCGTCCAGACAACTGGCGCGGCGACACCGCCGCCCGCTTGCCTTCCCTGAGGCTGTGCACCCAGATGATCTCGCCGGTCCTGGCGTCGAGCGCGACCACGGCGCGCCTGGTGCCGCCGGTGGCATACAGGACGCCGTTGATCATCAGCGGCGTGCCTTCCAGCTTGAATTCCGGGAACGGTCCGAGGTTGTCGGTCTTGAATCGCCACGCCACCGACAACTTGCTGAAGTTGGTGGCGTCGATTTGATCCAGCGGCGAATACCTCGAGCCTTTGAGGTCGGCGGTGTAGTGCGGCCACTCGCCTTTGCTGGTGCTGGGTTGACCGGCGCCCTGGCCGGAGACAGGCGACCACAACCACGCGACAGCGACGGTCATGGCCAGGAACGCCGATCCGATTCGAGCGAGGGTTCTCGACATCGATCACTCCTTCCGCCTTCGCGCCTCGCGGGTGCTGCGGCGGACAAGTTGGACAAACGCGGAAACGAAAACGGGGTAAGTCTACTCCCTAAACCGGGGCGTTTGCGTCGCGCGGACTTGCGCTATTTGATCGTGACCGGGGCGATGCAGTCGCGATTCTGATCGACCACCACCGGCATCCAGCCCGTGAAGCCAGGCTCGGCCGCGATCATCAGAACCGGCGACAGTCCCCCTGCCGTGAAACCAGGACCCACGCGGGCTGCCAGCGCCTGCCTGAAGCGATCGAAGCCGGGCACGTCAAACCACATGAAATACAGCTGCCTGGTGATGCCGGGATCCGAAACGCGCCGATAGCCCACGCACCTGGGTGCGGGCGTGACACCCTCGAGCCCTGCCTCACGCGCCATCGCAAGAACCGAATCCGCCGTGAGCTCGGATGGGATCTCACGTCGCAGGACCAATGCAATCCCCGGCTGGCTCGGCGTGCCCAGTGATTCCATCTGACGGCTGAACAACTGCCGGAACAGGTTCATCGGCAGCTCCGGTTGCGGTCGCAACGACACGACCGCGCCGTCGGCATCCGCGGCACTATCGATGGCAAGCGTCCAGTTCTGGAGATGGCTCGCGCTCACGAGGTATGGCTCGGCGCGCGTGTCTTTCACCGATCGGACGAACAACAACGCGACGCCGGCCAGCAGGACGATGGCGATCGCGGCCTTGATGAGCGGATGAACCCGGCGCTTCGGGACCATCCGATCACGGCTCGCGCGACGCGGTGTACGCCGCGATCGCGACCATGTCGTCGATGGTGAGCTTCTCAACCGCGCCCTTCATCAGCGCCGACCATGGCCCGTGCCGCACGCCTTGCTGGATGTCATACATCTGGCGGATCGTGTAGCTCGGCGACCGTCCCGCCAGCGGCGGCACCGGGCCGAGACCCTTGAGATCGGCGCCATGACAGGTGGTGCACGCCACGGTCTTGCCGCCACCGCCGGTCTTCACCAGCGCTTCACCTTTCGCGATGCTGCCGGGCGGCACGTACGCGACAAAGCCGGACGAGGCATCGCGCAACTCCGTCCGCGCCAGGTCCTCGGGCATCTCGATGATCCGTGCCCCGAGCGGCTCCGAGCCGTCATCGGTCGGCACGTGCATCGATCCGGCGATGCGTGTCTTCGGCACGTCCTTCGACTCGACCACACGCACCCACTTCTTGAAGGGGAACGAGGCGAAATACGCCGCCGCCGTCTTGATCTCGTCGTCGGTCGCCGCCTTCGCGTCCTGGATCATCGCGTTGGGCGGGCCCATGCGCGGCTCGGCGCTGCGGCGCTCGCCGTTCTTGAAATCCGCCATCTGCTGGACGATGTAGGCGGCCGGCAACCCGGCCAGCGACGCGTTCTCGGGGCGGCCCTGCCCGTTGACGAGATGACAGAACCCGCACGCGCGCATCGCCGGCCGGCGGCCGTGCGCCACCGCTTCGGGCATCGGCGGGTGCGCCGACGGATGCCAGTCGGGCGGATTGAACGCGTCACGGGTCTGCGCGG
>JANOZI010000910.1:0-9344 GCA_031429375.1 Acidobacteriota bacterium
CCGATTCGCGCGCGATCACGCGGGCGCCGATGGCGGCCTGGATCGCCACCTCGAACATCTGCCGCGGAATCAGCTCGCGCATCTTCGCCGCCAGCTGGCGGCCGCGGTCGTAGGCGCGGTCGCGGTGCACGATGATCGACAACGCGTCAACCGGCTCGGCGTTGACCAGAATGTCGAGCTTGACCAGCGGCGATTCCCAGTAGCCGGTGACGTGGTAATCGAGCGACGCGTAACCGCGCGAGATGGTCTTCAGTCGATCGTAGAAGTCGAGCACGACTTCGTTGAACGGCAGCTCGTAGGTGATGAGCACACGGTCGGCGGCCTTGAACTCGAGCGTCTTCTGCACGCCGCGCTTGTCCTGGCACAGCTGCAGGATCGCGCCGACGAACTCGGCCGGCGTGAGGATCATCGCGGTGATCACCGGCTCCTCGATCCGGGAGATGGTCCCGGTCTCGGGCAGCTTGGCGGGGCTGTCGATCTCGACCACTGTCCCGTCGGTCTTGGTCACGCGGTAGAGCACGCCCGGCGCCGTCGTGACGAGGTCCATGTTGAACTCGCGCTCGAGCCGCTCCTGCACGATCTCCATGTGCAGCAGCCCGAGGAAGCCGCAGCGGAAGCCGAAACCCAGCGCCATCGACGTTTCGGGCTCGAAGAAGAACGAGGCGTCATTCAATCGCAGCTTCTCGAGCGATTCGCGCAGCTCCGCGTATTGATGGCTTTCAACCGGGTAGAGGCCGGCGAACACCATCGGCTTCAGCTCCTTGAAGCCGGGGAATGGCTCGGTCGTCTGCCGGTGGGTATCGGTGACGGTATCGCCGATCTGCGCGTCGGACACGACTTTGATGCCGCAGGCGATGAAGCCGACTTCGCCCGGTCCGAGCTGCTCCACCGGGATCGCCTTGGGCGTGAACACGCCGAGCGATTCGACCTCGTGGTCCTGCTTCGTATTCATCAACGTCACTTTCATGCCGTTGCGAATGGTGCCCTCGAGCACGCGGACGACAATGACGACGCCGCGGTACGAGTCGTACCAGGAATCGAAGATCAAGGCCTTGAGCGGCGCCGCGGGGTCGCCTTCGGGCGGAGGCAGGCGGTGCACGACCGCTTCGAGGATCTCTTTGACGCCGGTGCCTTCCTTGGCGCTGGCTAGAATGGCCGTCGTGCCGTCGAGTCCAATGATCTCTTCGATCTGCCGGCGCGCCTCGTCGGGCTGCGCGCTCGGCAAGTCGATCTTGTTGATCACCGGGATGATCTCGAGATTGTTCTCGACCGCGAGATAGGCATTGGCCAGCGTCTGCGCTTCGACGCCCTGCGACGCATCGACGAGCAGCAGCGCGCCCTCACAGGCGGCCAGCGATCGCGTCACCTCGTAGCTGAAGTCGACGTGGCCGGGCGTGTCGATGAGGTTGAGGATGTAGTCCTGCCCGTCCGACGCCCGGTAATTGAGGCGGACGGGGTGGGCCTTGATGGTGATGCCCCGCTCGCGCTCGAGGTCCATGTTGTCGAGGACCTGCGCCGACATCTCGCGCATTTCGAGCGCGCCGGTCACCTCGAGGAACCGGTCGGCCAGCGTCGACTTGCCATGGTCAATGTGCGCGATGATCGAGAAGTTGCGAATGTGGGGCTGTTTCACTGAGGCTTCGGTTCCGTCGGGCTTGTTCCGCCTCTTGCGCGAAAGCGTGAAGGCGGCTTGTCCCGCCGCAGCGCAACAGCGCGAAGGCGGAACGATCGTGACTATTATGACTCATGCCTGAGGGCCCCCGCGTCTGTCCGTCGTGCGGCCGCCGCGTGCCGCGCGCGGTCGCGACCTGCCGGTGCGGTGCCGCCATCCCGGCCGAGGCCGCAGCGCAGGCGGCGCCTGAGGCGGCAGTCGAATCGACTGACTACACCAGGGCCGCCGTGGCCGGCATCGCCGCGATCATCGTCGGCGCCGTCGCGTTCTCTTACTTGCGCCCGGATCCCCCTGGCTCGATCACGCGTGCGGCGGCAACGGTGTCGGAGCCTGAGGCGGATGCCGAGGCCCCAACGACGCCCGGTATCTCGGCGCAGCGCCGGGCATGGGATTTGGCCGCGGCCAATTCTGCAGCCGCACCCCCACCGTCGTCGGCACCGTCAACGCCAGGCCCAGCCCTACCTGCCGCTCCAGTGGATGTGCCCGCGGGTCTCGAAGACGTGGTGGGCCGCGTCATGCCGGCCGTGGTGCGAGTCGAAGCCTCCGGCGGAACCGGCAGCGCGTTTTACGTCCGCCGGGATACGTTGCTGACCAACGTGCACGTCGTGCAGGCCGACATCTACGTGACGCTGCGCCAGTTGGATGGGTCGAGCGTCCAGGCCCGCGTCGACTCGCGATCGCCGGCGTACGACATCGCCGTGCTGAAGGTCGCGACGCCGTCCGTCAACCAGGTCGTGATTCCGCTGGGTTCGGCCAAGACGCTGCGTCCCGGCCAGGAAGTGATGGCGATCGGATCGGCGCTGGGCATGCTGCAAAACAGCGTGACGCGCGGCGTTGTCAGCGGCGTGCGCGAAAGTCGCGGCGCTACTCTCGTACAAACCGATACCGCGGCCAACCCCGGCAACAGCGGCGGTCCGCTGATGGATCGAGCCGGGACGGCGATCGGCATCATCACCCTCGGCATCACCGGCCGCCAGGGATTGAACTTCGCCGTCGCGATCGACCACGCGCGCGACATCCTCGACGGCCGGCAGGTGACGCCGCCGGCCGGCGAGCTCACGCTGGAAGGCATCGGCACGTCTTCGGGCGGGGGGCAGTCCGAGTCGCAACGCATCCAGGACGACGGCGCGAAGGTGTTCCTGCAAGGGACCCAACGGCTCGCGGGCACGGCCGACGAGCTCGACGCTGAGTGGAAGCGCTTTCGCACCTCGTGCTACGCCGTGCCGATTCGCGGATCGTTCGACCGCGAATGGTTCGCGGTGTTCTCGCCCGGGGCCATGACCACGCCGGTGCCAGCCGGGTGCGCGTCGTACTTTTCCAATTTCAGGGCGGAAACAGACCGGTTCGGCCGCGCCATGCGGGCGTCGCTGGAGAATGCGCGGCGCGCCGGAGTGTTGCCGGGGGTGATTCGCGACACGTTGCGATCGAACCGGCTGCAATTCGAAGGCTGGGATCGGTGATCCCTGATCCCCGATTCTGTTAGCATGCCCGTCGATGCAATTTCGCGACGAGATCCCCACCCCCGCGCTGCTGCTCGACCTCGACGCCTTTGAATCCAACATCAGCACCATGGCCGCGCACCTGCGCGCGCGGAACAAGGGGTTTCGCCCGCATGGCAAGACGCATAAATGCCCCGAGGTGGCGAAGGCGCTGATGCGCGCGGGCGCCGTCGGCATTTGCGCGGCGCGCTTGAGCGAGGCCGAGGTGTTTGCCGATCACGGGATCAGCGGGCTCCTGGTGACGACCGCCGTCATCGGCAAGGGCAAGATCGCGCGCGCCGTCGCGCTCGCCGTGCGCGCGCCCGACACGATTTTTTGCGTGGACGATGAGCGGAATGTGCGGGAGATCGACGCGGCCGCGGCGGCAAGACGAGGCGGCGAGCCGATTCGACTGGCGGTCGATTTGTATTTCGGCCGCACCGGCGTACCACCCGGGCCGCCGGCCCTGGCGCTGGTGCGCCTGATCGATTCGCTCGACCACGTCATGTTCGCCGGCCTGCAGTCGTACGACGGCGAAGCCGCCCACACCACGCCGTTCGAGGCGCGCGGCACGCGCACACGCAGCAGCCTCGCACGCGCGATCGAGACGAAGCGGCTGATCGAGCAGGACGGCATCCCGTGCCCGATGGTGACCGGCGGATCGACCGGCACCTACCGGTTCGACTCCGAGATCGACGGCATGACCGAGCTGCAGCCCGGCAGCTTCGTGTTCATGGACATCGACTACGAGCGCATCGGCGGACCCACCGGTCCCGAATATCACGACTTCAAGAACGCACTGACCGTCGTCACCACGGTGGTCTCGACGCCGCCCGGTTTTGCGATTGTCGACGGCGGCTACAAGGCGTTCTCGACCGACCGTCCGTTCACCCCGCGGCCGATCGGCCTCGGTCCTGTCACCTACGGGTGGGCCGGCGACGAGCACGGGCGATTGAGCCTCGAGCATTCGCCGCGGCCGGTGAAGGTGGGCGACCGCATCGAGTTCATCCCGCCGCACTGCGATCCGACCGTCAACCTCTACGACAGCATTCACGCCTTGCGCGGCGATCACCTCGAAGGCGTGTGGCCAATTGCCGCCCGCGGCAAGAGCCAGTAGATGCGAGACACTTTGCGGCGCGAGCTCGAAGCGGCCGTCGACGGCGAAGTGCGCTTCGACAAGGTCTCGCGCGCGCTGTATTCGACCGACGCGAGCGTCTACCAGATCGAGCCGCTCGGGGTCGTCATCCCCAGAACCGCCGAAGCGGTGGTGCGCGCCGTGGAGGTTGCCGCCCGTCACGAAGTGCCGATTACGCCGCGCGGCGGCGGCACGTCGCAGGCCGGCCAGTCGATTGGCGCCGGCCTCGTACTCGACACGTCGAAGCACCTGAACCGCGTGCTCGAGATCAATCCCGACGCGCGCTGGGCCCGCGTCGAGCCCGGGGTAGTGCTCGACGACCTGAACGCGATGCTGCGCCCGCACCACCTCCGCTTCGCGCCTGATGTGTCGTCGGCGAGCCGCGCCACGGTGGGCGGCATGATGGCGAACAACTCGAGCGGCGCGCGATCGGTGGTGTACGGCAAGACGATCGACCACGTGCGGCAGCAGCAGGTCGTGCTGGCTGATGCCCGGCTCGCTCGACTCCGGCCGCTCGCTCCCGACGAGCTCGCAGCGGCACGGGCGGGCGACAGCATCGAGGCGCGCGCGTACCGGACGATTCCCGATCTGGCCGTCCGGCATGCCTCGGAGATCGAGCGCCGCTTTCCGAAAGTGCTGCGCCGCGTCGGCGGCTACAACCTCGACGCGTTCGTCGATCCCGCCAAGCCCGTCGATCTGACGAAGATCCTGATCGGCTCCGAAGGCACGCTCGGCTTCATCGTCGAAGCGACGATCGGCCTGGTACCCCTGCCCGCCGCAAAAGCGGTGCTGACGATCGAGTTCGACGAGTTAATGGATGCGCTCGGCGCCACGCCGCTGGTGCTGAAGCACCGGCCGTCGGCGGTCGAAGTGATGGATGACTTCATTCTCCGGCACGCGAAGCAGCACCCGGCGCTCGAGGCGCAGCGGCGCTCGATGATCAGCGAGGACGGCTCGTCGTTGCTCTGCGTCGAGTTCTACGCCGATCGGCAGGACGAGCTGGCCGGCCGGCTCGAGGCCCTCGAGCGCGATCTCAAGAGCGCGGGCATTCGCTGCCGCTGCCGGCAGGTGATGGACGCCGCGGCGCAACAACGGATCTGGAGCTTCCGCGAAGCCGCGCTGGGCCTGTCGACGGCGATGACGGGCGACGGCAAAGCGATCTCGTTCGTGGAAGACACCGCGGTCGCCCCTGAAAAGCTGCGCGACTACATCGGCCGCTTCGTCGCGATCGTGAAGCGGCATCACACCACCGCGGGCGTCTACGCGCACGCGTCGGTCGGCTGCCTGCACGTGCGCCCGGTCGTCAATCTCAAGACCGCCGATGGCGTGGCGAAGTTCGAAGCCATCGCCAACGAGGTCGCCGACCTGGTCCTGGAGTTTGGCGGCGCGCTGTCGGGCGAACACGGCGACGGCCTGGTGCGGGGCGCGTTCAACGAGAAGATGTTCGGCACCGAGCTCTACGAGGCGTTTCGCCGGGTCAAAGCGACGTTCGATCCGCAGCAGCTGTTCAACCCCGGCCGCATCGTGGACACACCGCCGATCACGTCGCACCTGCGGTATGGCGCGGGGTACGAGACACCCGCGCCGGCGACAATCTTCGATTTCTCGGAGCAAGGCGGGTTCGGGCGCGCGGTCGAGATGTGCAGCGGCGTGGGCCTGTGCCGCAAGAAGCGCGAGGGCACGATGTGCCCGTCGTTCATGGTCACGCAGGAAGAAGCGCATTCGACGCGCGGCCGCGCCAACGTTCTGAGGATGGCCATGGCCGGGCGGCTTGGTGATGCGGCCCTCAGCGACAAGGGCGTGCACGAGGTGCTGGATCTGTGCCTCGAATGCCGCGCGTGCAAGTCTGAATGTCCGGTCGGTGTCGACGTGGCGCGCTACAAGAGCGAGTTCCTGTCTGGTTACTGGGAGCGGCACGGCGCGCCGCTCCAGGCGCGGCTGTTCGGGAATGTCCGGTCTGCCGCCGAATGGGGCAGCCGATTCGCGCCGATCGCCAATCGGTTGATGGGCAGTAAGACCGCGAGCCGGATCAACGAGCACTTCGCTGGCATCGATCGCCGCCGCACGCTGCCGTCGTGGACGCGTGACACGCTGAGGCGCCGTGTCGCAGGACGGCGGGGCCCGGCGCGTGCGGATTCCTCACCTCGCGCGGTACTGTTCGCCGATACCTTCACGAACTTTTCAGATCCGGACATTGGCGTCGCGGCCCTCGGCGTCTTCGAGGCCGCGGGCATCGGGACGAGACTTGCTCCGCACGGCTGCTGCGGCCGGCCGCTGATCTCGCAAGGCTTTCTCTCGGACGCGCGCCGGCTCGCCTTCGACAACGCCAACGCGCTGTTCGACATCGCCAACCGCGGCGAGGCCATCGTGTTTCTGGAACCGAGCTGCCTGTCAGCGATGAAAGAAGACGCGCCGGCGCTGCTCCGCGGGCCTGCGCGCGATCGCGCGCGGGTCGTGGCTGACGCGTGCGTGCTGTTCGAGGACTATCTCGAAGGTGAATGCCGTGACGGGCGCGCGTCGCTGCCGCTGCGGGCCGGCCCCGGCCAGGTGCTGCTCCACCCGCATTGCCATCAGCGATCGATGGGCCTGGCATCGAGCGCCAGGGCGCTGCTGTCGCGGATTCCGGCTGCCACCGTGACCGACCTCGACGCCGGCTGCTGCGGCATGGCCGGATCGTTCGGCTACACCCGCGATCATTACGACGTGTCGCAGGCGATCGGCGAGCGTAAACTGCTGCCCGCCGCCCGCGCGCTCGCACCCGGCGGCGTCCTGGTGGCCGCCGGCACCTCGTGCCGGCACCAGGTGGCGGACCTGGCGGGCGTCACGGCGGTGCACCCGGCCGTACTGCTGCAGTCGCTGTTGGAGGATGGTCGATGAACCTCGCGTGGATTTCGCTGGCCGCCCTGATCATCGCGATCACGTTGAGCATGGTCTCGAGCGTGAACGTGGGCGTGGTGTCGCTCGCGTTTGCGTGGATCGTCGGCGTCTACCTGGGCGGAATGCCGCTCGCCAAGGTGATCGGGACGTTTCCGATCGACCTGTTGCTCAACCTGATCTGCGTGACGTTGCTGTTTGGAATGGCGAACAACAACGGCACCCTCGGCCGGATCGCGGCGCGGGCGGTGCGCGCGTGCCAGGGCAGCGCCGGTGTGATTCCGATCATGTTCTTCTTCATCGCGCTCGGGCTCTCGAGCATCGGCCCCGGCAACATCGCGACGACCGCCATCATGGCGCCGATGGCGATGGCCGTGGCCTCGCGCGCGCTGATTCCACCGTTCCTGATGGCGCTGATGGTCGGCAACGGCGCGCAGGCCGGCGCCCTCTCACGCTTCGCGCCCACCGGCATCATCGTCAACAAGAACATGCTCGACATCGGCCTCGGCGGCCACGAGACCCAGACCTATCTGAACAACCTGCTGGCCCACGCCGTGGTGACGTTCGTCGCGTATTTCCTGTTTGGCGGATGGCGGCTGTTCACGCGCCGCCCGGTGGCTCAGCCGCAAATGGCGCAGTCCGATCAAGTCGGCGCCCGCGCTGAAGCCGAGGTCGTGGATGTCGAGCCGTTCACCGCGGCGCATTGGTTGACGATGGGCGTGCTGGCGACGCTGGTGGTGGTCGTGATCTGGTTCAAGGCGCACGTCGGGATGGCGGCCCTGACCGGCGCCGCGATACTGTCGCTCGTCGGCGCGGCCAACGAGAAGGACGCCATCCGGAAGATGCCGTGGGGCGTGATCCTGATGGTGTGCGGGGTGACGGTCTTGATTGGCGTGCTGTCGGCGCAGCGCGGCATGGAGCTCTTCACCGAGATGCTGGCACGGATCTCGACGCCGGGTACGGTGATCTTCACGATCGCGCTCGTCACCGGCGCCGTGTCGGTGTACAGCAGCACGTCGGGTGTCGTGTTGCCCGCGTTCCTGCCGACGGTGCCGGGGCTGGCCGCCCGGCTCGGCGCAGACCCGATGGCGATCGCGTCGGCGATGTACGTGGGCGGGCACCTGGTCGACCTGTCGCCGCTGTCCACCATCGGCGCGCTGTGCATCGCGGCGCTGCCGAACGAAGCCGACGCGAAGAAGCTGTTCAACCAGCTGCTGGCGTGGGGGCTGTCGATGATGGTCGTGGGCGCGGTGATCTGCTGGATTCTGTTCTAAGGGGTCAGACCCTCGGCGCCGTTTGCCCGGGGTCAGACCCCTAAGACCAGCGGGGCCTGCGTCCCTCGAGAAATGATTCCACGCCTTCCTTGAACTCCTGGCTCCCGTAACACTCGCGGATCAGATCGTCGCCGAGGCCGGCGGGCGGGCGGCGGTGATCGCGCAGGCGGAGCATCATCGCCTTGGTGGCCTTGATGGTGCTCGAGGCCCTGGTCGTCAGCTCGGCCGCGATCTTGAGCGTTTCGGTTTCGAGCTGATCGACCGTCAGCACGAGCGACACCAGGCCGGCGGCCTGGGCCTCCCGGGCATCGACCAGGCGGCCGGTGAGCAACAGATCGCGCGTCAGCGCCGGACCGATCAGATCGACCATCCGGGCCAGGTTGGCCATCGACAGGCAGTTGCCGAGGGTGCGCGCGACGGGTATGCCGAACCGGGCGCGGTCGGAGCAGAAGCGGAAATCGCACGCCATCGCAATCGCACAGCCGCCACCGACCGCGGCGCCGTCGATCTCGGCAATGGTTGGAATGGCGACGCGCTCGATGCGATCGATCACGCTGTCGAGCCGGCGCTCGTAGTTGACGCCGGCGTCGCCGTTGGCGAACTCGCGAAACTGCGCGATGTCGGTGCCGGCCGCAAATGCGCCCCCCGCTCCGCGTATGATGAGCACGCGCACCTCGTCGTTGGCATCGGCCGTATCGCAGGCCTCGACGAGGGCGTCATACATGTCCCAGGTCATGGCGTTACGCGCCTCGGGACGTTTGAAGGTCACTACTCCGACGGATCCGTTGATGTCCCAGGCTAGATTGCTCGATGGCATAGTGGTTCTCGATACGACGCAGGTCATGGCCGGGCCGTATTGCGCGATGTTACTGGCGGACATGGGCGCGCGCGTGATCAAAGTGGAGCCGCCG
>JANOZI010000911.1:0-1864 GCA_031429375.1 Acidobacteriota bacterium
GTGGTGGATTCGGCCGCGTGCTGGTCGTTGCGCAGGTCGACAAGGCGATCGCGCAGGCGATGGGCGGCCTCGAGTTGTCACCGCTCGTGACGGGGTGGGTGATCGCGGCGCTGCTGCGCGTGTCGGTCGGCTCGGCCACGGACGCCGTGATCACCGCCGCCAGCATCATGGCGCCCATCGTCGCCGGCCTGCCCACCGTCAACAAGGAGCTCCTCGTCGTCGCCATCGGCGCCGGATCGCTCGTCGCGTCTCACGTGAACGACAGTGGATTCTAGCTGGTGAAGGAGTACCTGAACATGAGCGTCCCGCAGGTGCTTGCGACGTGGACGGTGATGGAAACGATCATCTCCGTCGCCGGACTCGGCGGGGTGTTGCTTCTGGCGCTGGTCGGTGGCTAGGCTTCCGGGCTAACTCTTCATTCCGGGCGGTGGCGGCCCCGCTCTTCGGCCAGCCACGCGGCGCTGACCGAGCCGACGTCAATCGGGCGGCTGCGCCTCATGCGCTTGCCGAACCACAGCATCGACCACGCCACGGCGACGAGGCCGCTGACCATTCCAAGCCTTGCCCACATTTCTTGCTTCCCCTCTTCCAGTGTAGCGGCATGGCGGCGTCGCGTCAGGTCAACCGCAAAAAAAATGCGAGGCGTCCGCCTGGGCGCCACCGATCAGCTGGGTGAGCGAACGGCTGATCGGGAGCGCACCGAATGGGAGCGGTAGGACGTCCGTTCGCTGCGAAAACACCGGCATTTGACACACCCCGACCATGTGGTCACAATGACCACATGGCACGCCATGTGGTCGGCTCGCGCGAGCTGAAGACCCGCCTCGGGAGCTACCTCCAGCAGGTTCGGGAAGGACGCACACTGGTGGTGACCGACCGCGGCGAACCGGTCGCGGAGCTGCGACCGTTGCCGGCCGACGACTCGTTGCCTTCGGCGCTGCTCAAGTTGTCTACGAAGGGGACCGTCACGTTGCCGACCCGCAACACCGTGCCGGCATTCCGGCCCATTCGTAGTCGCGGAGCAGCCATCGCCGACGCAGTGGTCGAGGATCGAGAGGACCGATTCTGATCCGCTACTTCGACGCGAGCGCGCTGGCCAAGCGCTACGTCCAGGAAACCGGCAGCGCCAGTGTTGGCCGGCAGCTCAGAGCCGGTCGCATCGCGACCAGCCGGCTATCGGCGATCGAGGTCGCCTCGGCCCTTGCCCGGCGCGAACGGGAAGGCGCGTTCACCGCCGCCGAGCGCGATCGTGGGCTGAAGAGGCTCAACGCCGATCTGGCCGCCTGGATTCTGGTGGAACTCACGGCGGAGCTGACCGCCGACGCACAGACGCTGTTGATCCAGCACAGCCTGCGATCAGGCGATGCCGTGCAGCTCGCCAGCGGCTTGTACCTGCAGCGCGAGACTGGCGAACGGATCGCGTTCGGCGTATTCGACGATCGTCTCGCCACGGCGGCGCGCGCCGAAGGATTGACACTCCTCGCCCTTGGTTAGCGCGACCGCGTCGCGCGAGCGCGAACTACCAAGCCGGGTTGGGCGCGCCTCGGGCTGTTGGACGCTCCGAGTCACGGTGGTCTCACCCGCACCGACGACACGCCCCCGTTCTGTTCACCGTTGCGGAGCTCGACCGGCGGTCGCCGCCGGCGGGGTCTTCAGATAACGGTCGTACCACGCCAGGTAGCGCTCAATACGATCCCGCAGGAAGGCCGGAATACTTCACCCACAGATCGACGTTCTCCCAGGGCGCTCCGAACTCGTTGTCGTAGAGGAACGTGTATTGATCGTGGCCGTACAGTGAAATGTGATTCGCGCTGCGGACGGACGACCTCAACGAAGCCGCCGAAGTTCCACCTCAGACACCATG
>JANOZI010000912.1:0-4408 GCA_031429375.1 Acidobacteriota bacterium
CGCGGGTCGCGTGCGATCCGGTTGACCGCGCGCGAGTATGCGTTGCTGGAGTTCTTCGCCCGCCGGCGCGGGGAGGTGATCGGGCGGAGCGATATTGCCGAGCATGTCTGGGACGAGCAATACGAGCCGTTCTCGAACGTCATCGACGTCTACGTGCGGCGGCTGAGACGGAAGCTCGACGGTCCTGGGGATTCGCCTCTGATTGGCACGCGGCGCGGTGAAGGCTACGTCTTCGGCTAGTCTCCGGGGGGACTCGCCGAGTTCATCGAGAATTCATCTGCGCACTGTAGACTGACGCCAGGTCCCGTCTCGTGGATCGTGGATCGAGGTGTCCGATGCTCAAGGCTCATGTCGCCGTCGCCGTACTGGCTCTATCGGTCACCGCCTCAGCCCAGACGTATGCACCCGCGGGCGAGGTTCACATCGGCGGGCCTGGACGTTTCGACTATCTCACGGTCGATAGCGCCGCCAGGCGCCTCTACCTCAGCCACGGTACCGAAGTGGTCGTGATCGATACCGCCACAGACAAGGTGGTTGGCCGGATTCCGGACGTCGCCGGCGTGCACGGCATTGCGATCGCCCCCAACGGTAAGGGCTTCATCACCGCCGGACAGGAGAACAAGGTGGCGATCTTCGACGTGAAGACCCTGGCGGTGCTGATGAAGGTCGACACCGGCGCCAACCCTGACGCCATCGTCTACGAGCCGAAGCGCAAGGAGATGTATGCACTCAACCACACCGGTAAGTCAGTCACGGTCATCGACGCGGACTCCGGCAAGGTGGTGACAACTATTGCGTTGTCCGGCGTTGCTGAATTCGGCGCCGCCGATCCGGAACTGGGCCGGGTCTACGTCAACATCGAAGACACCAGTTCCGTGGACGTGATCGACATCAACACGAAAAAGGTGATCGCCAACTGGAAAGTGGCGCCCGCGGAAGAGCCGACGGGTATGGCGATCGACACCGTCCGCCACCGCATCTTCGTTGGCGGCGGGCCGTATCAGGTCATGATCGACGGCGCGACGGGCAAGATCGTCGCCAGCGCAAAGATCTGTGACGGCACCGATGCCACGTTCTTCGATGCCACCGCCTCGATGTCGATGAGCTCATGCAGCGACGGACACATTTCGATTATCAAGATCGGCCCCGGCGACGCGATGACAATCGCGCAGACGCTCGACACCAGGCGCGGCGCGAGAACGATGGCGCTGGATCCGGTGACCCATCGGATTTACACTGCCGCCCAGGAAATGCAGCCTGCGCCCGCGGGCGGCGGCCGCGCCCAGGGCGTGCCTGATTCGCTCCGCGTGTTCGTCTATGCACCGGCCAAGTAAGGCCCTTCGCGCGCACCTTTCCTTTCTCATCGGTCTGGTCGCCGGCGTGCTCTCGGCCACGGCGGGCTACGCCCAACCAACGCCGCCGTCCACACCGCCGATCACTCTGGCCGCTGCGCTCGAGCGGGCGATGACCGCCAACCCGGCGCTGGTGGCGGCGCGCGCCCGCCGCGCCATTGGCGCCGCCGGCGTGGCCGTCGCCGGCGAGCGACTGAATCCAGAAGGACGGGTCGAGTTCGATCGCGATACACCACGGCGGGCGTACACCGTCGCAATTCCCATCGAGCTTGGCGGCAAACGAGCACGCCGAATCGATCTCGCGGAAGCCGCGATCCGCACCACCGACGCCGAGCTCGCGGCGCTGGTCGCTGAGACGAGGAACGAAGTGCGCCGCGCCTACTTCGACCGCGTCGCGGCGGAAGCGCGTCTTCTCCTGCTCGCCGATCTGCAGGTCATCACCGCTCGCGCGCGCGACGCGGCTGGCGCGCGTTTCACGGCAGGAAGCGCACCGCGTCTCGAGCTGCTCCAGGCCGAATTGGCC
Organism: Acidobacteriota bacterium; assembly: GCA_031429375.1. Classification (GTDB taxonomy): domain Bacteria; phylum Acidobacteriota; class Vicinamibacteria; order Vicinamibacterales; family UBA2999; genus 12-FULL-67-14b. The sequence continues at coordinate 1,876 of JANOZI010000912.1, forward strand.
CTGGCGCAGGCGGAGAACGAAACCACGGGCGCTCGCGGGACCCTGGCCGCCGCGCGCACGCGGTTCAATGCCCTTCTGGGATGGCCCCTCGAAACCACGACCACCCTCGCCCCGGGGGACGGTCAGATCCAGATCACGTTCGACGCCGCGATCGCCCGCGCCAGGGCCGAAAGCGCCGAGCTCGCCCTGATCGATCGACGGCTCGAAGAACAGCGCGCTCGCGTGGCTGTCGCAAAATCTCTGCGCACGCCGGACCTCACGCCGGAGGCGTCGCTGACGCGCGGGTTTGGTGACGATGCCGATTTTCAAACCGGATGGAAGGCTGCCCTCGCCGTGTCGATTCCGATTTTCACGTCGCACAAGGCCGGTGTCGCGCTCGAAGAAGCCACCCTCGCGCAACTGGCCGCGGAGCGCAGCGCTGCCGAAGCGCGCATTGCCGGCGCGGTCGCCGCCGCGATCGCGATCGCCGATGGGTTGCGGCAACAGTCCGCGCGGTATCGCGACCAGATCCTGCCGCAGGCGATCCAGGTGGAAACCATGGCAGATGACGCCTATCGACTCGGGCAAACCGGCATCGCGGCGTATTTGCAGGCGTTGCAGGCGACGCGCGAGGTCCGACTGCGCGCCCTGCAGGCCGAAACGGAATTGGTCGCCGCGCTCGCGGATCTCGAACGGGCGATGGGAGCGCCGCTTCAACCATGACTCGCCGAACGTTGCTGATCCTCCTGACCGTCGCCGCGGGGGCGTGCAGTCACCAGGTTGCCGAAGAAGTCGACAGTGAAGCCGTCGTCCCTGTCACCACGGTCGCGGCAGCAACCGGCGACATCCGCGCCACCATCACGGTCACCGGTACCGTCACCGCCGCACCCGACGCCGACCAGGTGGTCATGGCGCCGCAGACCGCGCGCATCGCCGAGATCCCGCGCGCCGAAGGCGATCGCGTTCGCAAGGGTGATCTCCTGGTGCGGTTCGAAATTCCCGAGCTGGTGGCCGATGTCGCTGGAAAGCGCGCCGAGGTAACGCGTGCGCAGGCACGGCTAAAAAATGCGCTCGCCGCCCAAACACGTGCGCACGACTTGTTCGATCGCGGCGTGGCGGCTCGCAAGGAAGTGGAAGACGCCGATCGCGAGCTCGACGATGCGCAGGCCGGCATCACCGAAGCGCAGGCGACGTTAGGCGCCTCCGAGTCATCCGCGGCGCGATCGACAGTGCGGGCGCGTTTTGACGGCGTGGTGGCCAAGCGTTTTCATAATCCCGGCGATCTCGTCGAGCCGGTGGCCGCGGATCCGGTGCTCCGGGTCGTCGATCCCCGGCGACTCGAAGTGACGGCGTCGGTCCCGATCCCCGATGTGCCACGCATCGTCGTCGGCGCAGCCGGGGAGCTGCGCAGCTCCACCGGCGGCCCGCCTATCGCGCTCAAAGTGATCTCGCGCCCGGCGGCGGTCGATCCAGGGACCGCGTCTGTTCCGATTCGTCTCTCCTTCGCGATACCGGATGTGGCGCCGATCGGCACGCCGGTCCAGGTCGTGATCAACACCGAAGAGCACCGCAGTGTTGTGTTGGTTCCCTCGCAAGCGTTGCTGCGCGAAGCCGATGAAACGGCGGTGTTCATCGCGAACGGCGATAAAGCGGAACGGCGCGTCGTCACCGTCGGCCTCTCGGATGACGAACACACCGAGATACTCAGCGGCGTGAAGGCGGGTGAGCCGGTGATCGTGAAGGGCCAGGCCGGCCTGCCGGACGGCGCCACGATCGCGGTCGGAGCCGCCGAGCCGAAACCATGACCATCGCTGCCGTGGCGATTCGCCATTCCCGCGCGGCCGTGCTGGTCGCGGTGGCGCTCGTCGTGGCCGGCGCGTTCGCGGCGTTCTCGCTGCCCAGCAGCATCTACCCGCCGCTCGAATTCCCCCGCATCGTCACGATCGTCAAGAGCGGCACGCTGCCGCCACAGGGGATGATGCTCACGGTGACCAGGCCGATCGAGCAGGCCATCATGGAAGTACCGGGCATCCGTCGCGTGCGGTCGCGCAGCATTCGCGGCGCCGCCGAGATCTCGGCGCAATTCGCGCCGGCGACCGACATGATTGTCGCCCTGCAGCAAATTCAGAATCGCGTCGCCGAAGTCCGCGGCGAGCTGCCCGACGATGCGGAGGTGCTGGTCGAGCGGCTGACGCCCGCGGTGTTCCCGGTATTCATTCTCAGCATGACCGGCTCGTTGCCGACCGCGGAGCTCAACGACTATGCGACGTACGTGGTCAAGCCGGAGCTCGCGCGCGTCCCCGGGGCGGGTAAGATCGAAGTGCTCGCGAGCGACACCCGGGAAATCGAGGTCATTCTCGATCCATTGAAGCTCACCGCAGCCGAGCTCACGGTCAAAGACGTCTCGGACGCACTTGCGGCGCAGAACCAGCTCGCCCCGGTGGGACGATTCAGCGAGTCCGGGCAGCAACACCTCGCGCTCGCGTCGGGATTATGGGCGTCAGCGGACGACATCGCGGCTGCACCGGTGCTGATGAAGAATGGCGCCACGATC
>JANOZI010000913.1:0-5018 GCA_031429375.1 Acidobacteriota bacterium
GCGCGCTCGGCAACAGCGGCGGCGCGTGCTGGCCGTCGTGGTCGCCCGACGGCCGCGCGCTCGCCAACGTCCTGCTGGCGACGGAGCCCTCGACGATTCAGATCCGCGGCGCCGACGGCAGCGGCGCTCGCACGCTCGCCGGTGATCCGAAGTTGTGGCACTACTACCCTGACTGGTCGCGTGACGGCCGCCTGCTCGCGTTTTCGGTCAGCCCGCAGCATCACGAGGGCGAAGACTGGGACCTCGCCGTCGCATCAGCAGACGGCTCGCGTCCCTATCAAAAGCTGACCACGGGTCCCGGCAACGACCGGGTGCCGGATTGGAAACCGTAACGGTGTCAGACACCGTACAATGCGCCCGTGCGACGACTCATCGTACTCGCGGTAATGGCACTGGCTGGCTGCTCGCAGACGACGGAACTGTCGGCGATCGATCGCCTGAAGCCCTGCGTCGGCGACGATGCGCCGACCGACGCTTATTGCGGCACTCTGAAAGTCTTCGAGAATCGCGCCACCAGACAAGGGCGCCAGATCGACCTCAACATCGTCGTCCTCCCGGCGTTGAGCCCCGACAGCAAGCCCGACCCGTTGTTCTTCCTCGCCGGCGGCCCGGGACAGGGCGCCGCCAAGCTCGCACGCGTCGTGCGCGAGATGTTCAGGCGCGTCCAGACCGATCGCGACATCGTGCTCGTCGATCAGCGCGGCACCGGCAAGTCCAATCCACTGAACTGCGAATCAGACGATGATTCGCTGAAGGCGTTCAACGAGCCGGAGACCGCCGGGCTCGAGCGGTTGAAAAAGTGCATGTCGGGCTACGCCGCCGACCTGACGCAGTACACCACCACCATCGCGATGGACGACCTCGACGAGGTGCGGGCGTTTCTTGGCTACGATCGCATCAACATTTATGGCGGCTCGTACGGCACGCGGGCGGGCCTCGTCTATATGCGGCAGCATGGCGACCGCGTCCGCTCGGCCGTGCTCGACGGGGTGGCGCCGACCAACATGCGTCTGCCGTTGTACTTTCCGCGTGACGTGCAGCGCGCGCTCGACCTGCTCGTCAAGGATTGCGAGAACGACGACGCGTGCCGCACGACTTATCCAAACCTCGGCCAGCGCATTCGCGATCTCATGGAGCGGCTCCGCCGCGATCCGCCGCTGGTGAAGGTGACGCATCCGCGCACCGGCGAGACCGGTGAAGTCCGCCTCGAGCCTCGGCTGGTGGCGAACGTGATTGCGTCGACGCTCTACTCGCCGCTGGTGTCGGCGCTGATACCGGCGGTGGTCGCGCGCGCCGAGCAGGACGACTTCCAGGGCATGCTGGCGGTGGCCTTGCTCGGCGACGGCGGCGAACCCAACATGAGCATCGGCATGCAGCTGTCGGTGATCTGCGCGGAGGACGCACCGCGCATCACAGCCGAAGACGCCGAGAAGGAATCCAGCGGCACGTTGTTCGGCGAATACGTGATGCGCAACCAGCGACTGGCATGCGAGTTCTGGCCCAAAGGCGCCGTCGAACCGGCGTTCTACGAACCGATCGCCTCGGACATTCCGACGCTGGTGTTGTCGGGCGAGGTGGACCCGGTCACGCCGCCGGTGTGGGGCGAGCAGATCGCCCGGACCCTTCCGGCATCGAGGCACATCGTCATCCCGGGAACCGGCCATACCGCCGGCGGTACGGGGTGCGGATTGCGGCTCATCCGCAACTTCATCGACAAGGGCAGCACCGAGGGACTCGACACGAGCTGCGTCGCGCTGGTCCGCCGCCCGCCGTTCTTCGTGTCGCCCGCGGGGCCGGACCCGACCGCCACCTCCGCCAAGACCTCAGCCTCCGCCTCCGCCAAGGCTTCCACCTCCGCCAAGGCTCCGGTGGACAAGCCGGCGAGACAGGCTGGGAGTTCAGCGAAGGGCGAAGGCAGATGATCCGGGTCGAGAACCTTCACAAGCGCTTCGGCGAGGTGCGCGCGGTGGACGGCGTCAGCTTCACCGCGCCCGACGGCAAGGTGACGGGCCTGCTCGGCCCGAACGGCGCCGGCAAGACGACGACCCTGCGCATGCTCTACACGCTGATGCGGCCGGACGAAGGACAGATTCTCGTGGATGATGTCGATGCCGTGGCGAATCCGGAAGAGGCGCGCAAGCGGCTGGGCGTTCTTCCGGATCAGTCGGGGCTGTATCCGCGCCTCACGGCGCGCGAGCACATCCACTATTTCGGCGAGCTGCAGGGCGTCACCGGGTCCGACCTGGCGCGGCGCACCGGCGATTTGCTGAAGATGCTCGACATGACCGACATCGCCGATCGCCGGACCGCCGGCTACTCGCACGGCGAGCGCACCAAGACGGCGCTGGCCCGCGCCATCGTGCACAACCCGCGCAACGTGCTGCTCGACGAGCCCACCAACGGGCTCGACGTGATGAGCACGCGCGCGGTGCGCGACATCATCCGCCGCCTCAAGGCGGAAGGCCACACCGTGCTGTTCTCGAGCCACGTGATGCAGGAAGTGTCGGCGCTGTGCGACACCATCGTGGTGATCGCGCGCGGCAGGATCGTGGCGTCGGGCACGCCCGACGACCTGCGCGCGCTCACCGGCCACCAGAACCTCGAAGACGCCTTCGTGGCCCTGACCGGCCTCGAGGCGGTTGAGCCCGTCCCGAGCGACGCCGGGCGACCGCCCAGCGGTCGGCCGGGGGAGTCGAACGGGCCATGAACCGGCGCACCCTCACCCAGGCGCTCGTGGTCTTCCGCAAGGAGCTGAAAGACTGGTCGCGCGATCGCCGCTCGATCATGAGCGCCGTGATCGGCACGCTGTTCGGGCCGTTGTTCATCGCGTTCATGTTCAACACGATGGCGAGCCGCCAGCGGCAGGTCGAAGACGTGAAGATCCCGATCGTGGGCGTCGAGTACGCGCCCGCACTCGTCGACTGGCTGCGGCAGCAGCCCGGCGTCGAGGTGATCGACGGCCCCGCCGATCCCACCGAGGCCGTCCGCACCCGCGCGGAAGACGTCGTCGTCGTAATCCCGAAAGACTTCGTCAAGAAGTTCACCGCCTCGAAGCCGGCCGTCGTACGGCTGATCGCCGACACCTCGAGCCAGAGCACCCGGCCGAAGCTGCAGCGGGTGCGCGGCATCCTGCAGCGCTACAACGCCGAAATCGGCAGCCTGCGCCTGATGGCGCGCGGCATCAGTCCCGTCGTCGCCAACCCGCTCGGCATCGAGGAGGTCGAGGTCTCGAGCGCGCAGCAGCGGGCGGCGCAGATCCTGAGCTTCATTCCCCTGTTCATCATGATGGCGGCATTCATCGGCGCCATGCCGATCGCCACCGATTCGACGGCCGGCGAGCGCGAGCGCGGCTCGCTCGAGGCGCTGCTGGTCAACCCCGCGCCGCGCGCGGCGATTGCGACGGGCAAATGGCTGGCGGGGGCGGCCACATCAATGGGCAGCGTGCTGGTGTCGGGCGGCTTGCTGATGGTGATCTTCCAGTCGATTCCGTTGCAGGACCTCGGGTTCCGCTTCCGGCTTGCCACGCCGCACCTGGTCGGCACGCTCGCCACCGTGCTGCCGTTGTGCCTGTTCATCGTCGCCGTGCAGATGTACCTGGCGACCTTTGCCAAGTCCTTCAAAGAAGCGCAGAGCTACTTGAGCCTGTTGATGATGGTGCAGATGCTGCCCGGGTTCCTGGCGACGATGTATCCCATCACGAGCAAGAGCTGGATGTATCTCGTGCCGTGGGTCGGTCAGCAGGTGATGCTGACGGATGTGCTCGGCGGTAAGCCGCCCACCGCGCTGATGTTCGCCGGCTGCGGAATATTGATCGTCGCGCTCGCCGCCGTCGTGGTCCGCGGCACCACCGCCCTGCTACAGCGCGAGCGGATTATCTTCGGAAGATAGTGCGCGGCGGTCGTTAGTTGAAAGTTGAAAGTTGAAAGTTGAAAGTTGAAAGTTGAAAGTTGAGTTGGCAGTTGAAAGTTTCAGTCGAAGCCTTGAACTTGGAACTTGAAACTTGAAACTTGAACTTGGAACTAAAACTTTCAACTTTCAACTTTCAACTAACAAGCATCACTTTACTGTCACCATCACATGCGCCGTGGTCCAGCAGCACTGATCGCCGCCGCCGCCCTCGCCTGAGCTGTCGTTGATCTGCGCGCGCAGCCAGTAGACGCCCGGCTTGCTGAACGTCGCCGTCGTCTTTGCCTCGACAAATTTCTTCGCATCCTTGTCGTTGGTCAGCGCGATCGTCTCGTCGGAGATCTTGACATCACCAGGACCGCGGTACTTCTTCCACAGCACGCGAATGTCGCCGCGCGCTTCGCGAGCCGTGGCGGCACCGCCACCACCGCCACCGCCGCCCGCCGCTCCGGCGAAGACGCGCCCGCCGATGATCGCCTGCGGCGGATCGGTCGCTCCGGCCGCTCGTGGCGCGGCCGGCTCGCGGCCCGCGGCCGCGCCGCCCGGAGGCGTTGCCTCGAAGATCGTCGTCGGCGGTTGATCGGCGGCCCACAGCGTGAGCGGCACCGGTTGCCCCACCGCGCCGGTCAACTCCTGCACGAAACGATCTTTCGGCGGGCCGATTAGCTCCGTGCCGGCCGCCGAAAACTTGATGCGCGGCGGCTCGTTGCCATTCGCGTGGTTCTTGTAGAAGTCGATCCAGTACTGCGGGTTCGCCCAGAACGTCACCGAGGTCGTGTGCCCGTTGGCGGTCAGCGTCCACGTCAGGCGCTTCGTACCGAAGTCTTTCGGCATCGGGATCGCAAACACCCCGTACTGGCGGCCGGGATGAAAATGCGTCGGCTGGCCGAAGTCGGGACCGCCCGGCTCGATCCGGTTGTCGGGACCGATGGGAATGTCGAGCGACTGCTCCTTGTTGCGATTGAAATAGCCGAGCAGCAGGACGGCGGAACCATCCGTCGTCGGTCCCCAACCTTCGAACGTCGAGTAGATGGCTTCGCCGGTGTTGCCGAGCGGCTCGATCAGCACGCCTTGCGGCGGCGTGCGGACTTGAGCGCTGAGGGCGAGCACCG
>JANOZI010000914.1:0-7023 GCA_031429375.1 Acidobacteriota bacterium
TCGAAGACGTTCATCCATGACGTGACACTCCTTCCACGGCATTGCCCCCTCCTCATGAAGGGGCGAGTGTCACCTATGTCTCCGGAATACGGTGTAACCTATGTCTCGCTAAGCACACAATCAGCACTCTCGGACGGCGCCAAGTTCCTGGGTAATCACCGTGCCTTCTCGACACACCTTGCCCGGGCCCACGATTGGCCGACTGCGCCATCATCTCGGCGCACGACGCGCGAAGTGGTCGTACTTCTCGCGCGCGAATCGCGTGAGGTTGTACACGACGACGAAGTGGACGGTTCCCCTTCCTGTTCCCCCCGGCGAGAGCGTCGTTGTGCGTCACTGAAACGCACACTGTAGGACGTCGGACGTTTTGGGTTGGCGCAACAGACTTGATTACTCGATGGGACAGCCGCGCTAGTCTGAGTAGGTACAGATTATCGTTCTTGGGTCGAAGAGCGCGTTCGCGCCGCCGCCGAAGTCCACACCAACGTACGGGTAGACGCCGTGCGCCATTCGAAGATGGACGGTGCCATAGCCTGCCAACGTGACCGGGAGTGGCTGCGGCAGGAATCGCTCATGAAATCGTCGGAATTCCTCCTCTGTCAGCACACGATTCTTGTCCCCAGCAGCTGCGGCGATGAGGTCTCCGTACTCTCGAATTCCATTTCGGATCGCCCGCCAGCGAGCGTCCTGTCGTTCGAGGATGCCTGCGGCCGACCCGATTAACATGATCACCGCCAGAGCAGAGCAGCGACGCGGAATCGACAGAACGAATCCGCGTCGCTGTCCGAATCGGCCAACGATACCTGCGAGCGGAAGACTTGCCATCGTCGCAATTCCGGCCCCGTAAATCAGCCAACTATTCGCGAACCCCCGACGCAACCGGATGCGATACCGTGAACCTGAATCGAGCCAGCTCCGTTACTTCGCCTCGAAGGGAATCTCGATCTCGGCGTAGCTGCCAGGCGTCGCGGAAGCCACAACGGCAGCGATGCGCTCGGCATGTTGCCGAACGAGCGACCACCTGGTGGTACCTGTCAGGACGACGAGGGCGACGCGGCGTCCTTGCAGGTTCTGCTGGTGGCGGATGCGCCGATCGGTCGTGAGCAGCAGCTCGAACCCTGCCGCCTCGGCTGCGTTCAAGAGCGCGCCGTTGCTCAGTGTGTCCCAACCTTTCGATTGCGCCGTGGAGACGATGTGGCCAGACAACGCGCGGGCAAGCCCCTTCGGCGTGCCGTGGTCAAAGAGGATGAGCACCGGCGGGGACGTCGGAAGCGCGCAGGCTGTGAGCCACGAACTCGAGAACAGCGGCTACCTGTTCGCGCGTCACGTCGAACTGCTCGATAACCTCGTCAATGCTGAGATCCTCGAGGTTCTCGATGATCGTGGCCACGGGCAAGCGGGTGCCCTTGAACACCCAGGCGCCGTTCACCTTGCCGGGGACGCTCTCGACGGCGGAACATTGGGACCAATCGAGCGCTGCCATGGACTGACCTCCAAGCTCCAGCTTACGGGAAGTCGCGTCGGCCGTCACGCGGGTTCACGCCGCGCCCCGGAGCCCTTCCAGGCGTCTCAGCCAACCATGGATCTGGTTCCAACTGGCGAACGTTAGGGTCACCATTCGACTCACCTTCAGCTTGCCTGCGGCCAAGCCGAAGGTTCGCTCATGGCAGGCCACGAGCAGGTCGAATGTCCTGATGGAGCAATCGCGGCTCCTTCTTATTGCCGCGGGGCGAGCGGAGCCGGCTCGCGCGAGAGGAACTCGTCGAGGTCGCGCAGCGCGGCGGCCAGGCGCGGATCGCCGGTCGCCTGATAGCAGTCGCGGCGCGCCACGAGGAATCCTCTGGTCCAGACGGCGTCCGGCTCGATCTCGGAGATCGCGTCGCGGCACAGGCCCTGGAAATCCATTCGCGTCGCCAGATCGGCGCGCGCCAGCACGCGCGCGGTGTCGGCCGCGCGCACCCTGAAGGGCGCCTTGAGCGCGTCGAACAGTGGGCGCGCGGCCGCCGGATGGCGCTGGCCCAGCGCGGCGGCGAGGTCGAGCGCGTCCTGTTTGAATCGCAGCAGCGGCCAGGGGTCCACGCGCAGGCGCCCGATCGCGGTCTGCAGCACGGCGCCCGCCTCGTCCAGCCGCGACTGCCGGAAATAGAGCCCCGCCAGGATGACGTCCGCTTCGGTCGGCTGATCGGCGCGCAGCTGTTCGATCAGCGGCAGCGCCCCGTCCGATCCTTCCTCGGCCCGGATCTGGGCGACCATCGCCAGCTCCGTGGAATTGCGCGGCGGCTCGGCCTGCTGGGCCCACAGCACGCGCGCGCCCGGCGTGTCCTTGTCCTGGAAGAAGCGCCGCAGCGCGGCCTGACGCTGCTGCTCCACGACGGACACGCCGCGCAGGATCGCCGGCGATGCGTTGGCCCTCACGAACAGCGTCGCGGCGGTTTCGGCGACGTCCCACCTGATCCCCACGTCGGTGTCGAGCGGCAGATGCGACGCGCCCATCGTATGCGCCAGCTCGCGGATCTCGGTGAGCAGGCTCGATCCCGAACGGCCGACCGATCGCGCCAGCCCGAACTCGACGATGTTGCGGTCGTCGGTGTTGATCTCCACGCCCTGCACGCCCGCGAGGACGCGCGCCACCGCGTCGGTCGCGAGATAGTGCGCCAGCAGGCCATGAATGTCGCCGGCGCGCCACACCTTCGCGAGCGCGGTCTTGAACGGCTCCTGCGCGATGCGCGCGCGCAGCGCAGCCACGCGGTACGCGCGCGGGCGGGCCGTGGCCAGCAGCACCAGATCGCCCTCGGTGGTCTGCCACGTCTCCACCTGCGGAAACACCGCCGCCATCGTCGCGTAGATGGTGCGGAGCGTCCGCGCGTCGATCTCGTAGCCCTGCACCCACTGGGCGAAGACGCCGTCGGGCGTCAGCCGCGCGCTGGCCGCGCGGTAGTACTCCACCGTGAACATGCTGGCGATGCCGGCGCGGAACGGATTGGACGGCTCGGACGCGATGATGTCGTAGCGCTCGGCGGTGGTCAGCAGCGTCTCGCGCGCGTCGGCGATCGTGACGCGCAGCTTCGGGTTGCGCATCGCGTCGTGGTTGACGGCCTCGGACGCCGTGGCGACGTCGAGCACCAGCTTCTCGAGCTCCACGACGTCGACGCGCTCCATCGACGGAATCGCCGCCAGCCACCCGGCGGTGCTGCCGGTGCCGAGGCCGATGACCAGCGCGGTGCGCGGCTCCGGGATCTGCAGCGCCCCGATCAGGCCGAGCATCACCTGCGTGCCGGCATCCTCCACAGCGCTACCGTCCGACTTGCCGTTGACGATGAAGGCGTAGCCGCTGTCCTCCATGGCGAGCGCCACGCTGCTCTCGACGCCGTCGCCGTCCCACAGGATCGCGCGGCGCCAGGTCTGCTGCCACCCGCGGAGCTGGTTCGGCGAGGACAGGATGTCCCTCGGCGTGCGGCCGGCGCCGATGCCGCTGTGGCGCCAGATCACCGTCGGCCCCGCGGCGGTGAGCAGCAGCAGCGTGACGGCCGCGAGCCCGAGCGACGATGTCAGGGAGCCCGAAGGCCGCACAGCGCGCAAAGATTGATCGTCTTTGCGGGCGTCGCGCGCTCTGCGTTCCAGACCATCCAGCCACGTGGCGGCGAGGCCGAGCAGCACCAGCACGAGCGCGACCAGCCGCCACGCGCCGGGCGCGGACAGCCATGGCATCACGCCGAAGCCGCCGGCGAGCGAGCCGATGATCGCGCCGACCGTGTTCGCCGCGTACGCGAGGCCGACGTCGCGGCCGACCCGCTCGCGCCCGCGGCCGAAGAGCGCGATCAGCAGCGGAAACTGATAACCGGCGATGAGCGCCGGCGGCAGCACCACGATCGACGTGACCAGCGTCCAGCCGGCTATCGTGGCGCCAAATCCGTCCGCGGCGAGCGGCAGCAGCGCCAGCGCCAGGAGCGCGATGCGATCGCCGAGCGCGAACGTCAGCGCGACGGCGGCCGCCTCGAGGAGGCAGGTCGCGGCAAACCCGGTGAGCGACGCCGGCCGGTCGCTCGACACCAGCGAATAGACCAGGCCGCCGAGGCCGATCCCGACCAGCGCGACGGCGAGCACGAGGCCGAACGTGAACACCGATCCGCCGAGGAGCGGCGACAGCAGCCGGTACCAGACCAGCTCCATCAGGAAGAACGCAAACCCGACCGCGCCCGACGCGGTGAGGAGGAAGACCGGAAGATCGGGACGATCGCCCTGGGCGGGAAGGGCCGGATGGGCGGGCACGGCATGCACGCCCGAATCGATGGCGGTCGCGCCCGCCTCTCCGGCCTTCCGGTCGATCGCCCGCGCCGCAACCGCGACCAGGATGTTGAGCGCCGCCGCCAGCCACAGCGTCGCGCGCGTGCCGTAGATCTCGAGCAGGAAGAACGTCGCGACCAGGCAGCCGGCGACGGCGCCGAGCGTGTTCAGGGCGTAGAGCGTCGCGAGCTGCTGGCGCCGGACGTCGCCCGACCGGGTGACGGCGCGCGCGGCCGCCGGCAGCGTGCCGCCCATGGCGATCGTCGGCACCGCGAGGACAATCGTGCTGAGCAGCAGCCGCTCGACGGTCGCCGCCGCGATCCCGAGCCGGTTCGATCCGCCGCTGGCCAGATACACTGCGCGCGCGAGCATGAGCAGCAGCGGGCTGAGCGCCGCAAAGACCGCGACGATCGACTCGAGCGTGGCGTAGAAGAGCAGCGGGCGGGGATGCCGGTCGGCGCGCGGCCCGAGCAGCAGCCCGCCGATGCCAAGGCCGCCGATGAAGATCGCGAGAACCGCCGCCGATGCGAGTGTCGACGCGCCGAAGATCAGCCGGAACTCGCGCAGCCAGCTGACCTGGTAGACGAGCGCGCAGAAGCCCGAGGTGAAGAGGAGCGCCGCCACCGGTGCGGTGCGGGCGCGCATCAGCGTGTCAGCGCCTCCCCAGGATCGGATTCCTGATCGTCATGGTCCTAGATTATAGGGGCATGCGAATCGGCGCGATCGCGCTCGGTCCGGTCTCAGCGGTTAATTCATAACGTGTCAGCGTCCAGACGAGCGACCGTTCGGTCCCGAAGCTAAGCCCGTTGGTCATCACTGAGGAGCCAAGCCCATGCCGGTTCTTCCTCAGTGAAGATCTGGATCTGGATGGCCTCTGGTGAGAAAGCCTGGATCTGGCGCACCACGCCATATTGCGCGCCAGGGAGGACGAGGTATGCCCGTCGCAATGGCCACGCCTTTTCGTCGGTCGATCGATCGGCCCAGGATTGGACCTGCGACAAGTTGGGCATTTCCGCCACGCCCCGCAGATCGATCAAGGCTCGCGTCGCGGCGGTCAAGGTGCCCGCCGAAATCTCCGCGCGGCACAGTGCTTCGAGTTCTGCGAGCGCGGGGATCTTCCCTGTCGCGGTGAACCGCATCAATCGTGGTGCGCGTGACCGATCGATGTGAGTGGGCATTCGCAGTGTCAATGCATCGACGGCTGAGTGATGGCCTGCTCAACCGATCGTTCGAGAGCGGCGCTAGCGCTCGACCGGAGTGGGATTGGGCTCCAAAGGCAACCCGCGACAGGCCGGACTCGAGGCGCGTCGTGGCGATACAGCGTCATCGATCGCGTCTCCTGCGCTGCTGGGGGGCAATACGAAGTCAGCGCGATTCGAATTGGAGAGCAGAGGCTACGGCGGAAGGGCGTGACGGTGCAACCCCCATTGGAGGCATGCCCAGTTACTTACACCGACACGCGTCGAGCGGCCGCGATTATCCCGCGCCGGCCTTGAGCGAGCCGACGGCCGGCTCGCGCTGCTCGAGTACGTCGCCGGAACAACCCTCGCGGAGCGGTTGCGCGCGGTCCGCGGCGGTGCGCAGCCGGACGGCGTCGACCGACAGGCAGACCCGGCGCCGAAGAAGATCGCTCTGCCAATCGATGTGACACTCATGAGCGACTGCAAGGCGAATGAGCCGCTGCTCCTTTGCGCTTCGGCTCGGCGGCCCGCTCCCAAACGTCCGGCGGGAGCACATCGAGTTGATCGAGATCCCGGCCGCGCTTTGGTCAGCCATTCACGATCGCAGTTGAGCAACTCGTTCAGAGCGCGTCCTGAGCGCCATCCGCACCGTGGTTCGGAGCGAGTCGAGTGAAACCGAGTCGACCAGACGTTGCCACACAAACGCCCTCGGCTTGCTTCGAATGCCTCTTGCCATTCCGAGGTCGTCGAGTGCCTGAATCGCTTCGTCGCGCCACAGCAGGCTCGCGATCGCAAACGCGTCCGGCGACGGATTGAGCTGCGCCGGGCGGATGACACGCAGCCCCAGGTGATTCGGTGTTGCGATGATGCCGATTAGTCCCCACCACGGCGGCGCCACGGCTTGCTCCAGCGTTGTGTCAGTCGCAACGAGCCACGCCCGATCGACCACCTTCGAATACACGCGGCGTTGTTTCGGCCATCGAGCAAGCGTGTCGGCCGGACTCTTGATTTCAAAGCCGGCGAACTCGCCGTTGACGGCGGCGACATCAACTCGAACGTCGCCCTGGCACAGGCCAAGCTCGTCCAGGATCACGGTTTCGTCGTTATGGTGAAGTTCAACCAGGTGCCGTTTCAAGAGGTCGCGGACCTCCCCGTCACGCGCCGCCCTGGACGTCAGCCTCGGCGCCACCGACAGCGATGCGACAGAGAACGCCACGGTTACCGTTTCGACATGAGACGACACAGGCGATAGGGGGCCTTTGGCCGCGATGCGTTACTGCGTCATTTCACGTCTCATGAATCTGGCGGTTCCGAACAGCAGCAACGAGCCGACGAGCAAGTACACGATGGAGCTCGCGCTGATCGCGGCGCTCATGCCGTATCGCTCCGACGCGAGCGCAATGGCGATCGGCGCAAACCCGCCGCCAATCCACCCGGCTGAGTTCATCACGCCGACAGCCGTCGCGCGCAGCCGCGCCGGCACCACGTCGTGCAGCGACGCCCAGATGTTGGCGTCGTACAGCCCTTTGAAGTAGCCGAATCCCGCCAGCGCAAGAAC
>JANOZI010000915.1:0-8100 GCA_031429375.1 Acidobacteriota bacterium
TGGTGCTCGCCAGCCTAGAGGCCTAAGCCCTCAAGCCTCCCGCCTTCGCTAAAGCTACGGCGGGCAAGCAAGGTCCCAAGCCCCGCAAGCAACATGTGATTGTGTCACGTGGCGGCCGTGATACGCAAATCGCGTACCGCCTGTTCGACCTGCTTCGCCAGCTCAGCATAGTTGTCCCCTGAGAGCCGGAGGGGCTTGCCAAACGCCACCGAAACCCTCCCGGGACGGGCCATCTTCCACCTGGTGTGGAGCACCCGATCCACCCCCTCGAGCCGGACCGGAACCACCGGTAGTCCCAGCCGCGACCCGATCATCCCGATGCCGCCGCGGAATTCCGCGATCCGCCCGTCTTGCGAGCGGACGCCTTCGGGGAAGATCAACACCGAGTAACCCTGTCCGGTCACCTCGCCGATGTAGCGCAAGGTCTGCCGCGCGCCCGCTTCGCGCTGCGGCAGGGGGAAGGTGTTGAAGAAGAACGCGGCCAGGTAATAGTTGAGGCGGTTGGTCAGCACGTGCCGCGTCGAGAACTCAGAGGGAAAGAAGTGCGCCTTGAAGAATTCCTTCGCCATCGCCGGCGCAATCCTCGCCCGCCACGTTCCGGGCAGCACGCTCAGGATCACCGGCACATCCATGTGACTCTGGTGGTTGGCGGCAAACACGACGGGTCCCTGCAGCCCGTCGAGATGCTCGAGGCCCTCCACCCGCGCCCACGCAAACAGCCGCGCGATCGGCAGGATCCACGTGAACTGGCTCGCGCGACGGAGCCAGCGCACCGGCCACGCCCGGTTCCACGACGGAAAGTCCACCGGCTCGGCGACCGCGGCTTGTTGCGGCGCGGCGGTCACCACCGACCGCAGCTCGTCGAGCGTCTTCGCCCCGGCGAACTTCGTCTCGTCGATGCGCGTCTGAAATTGATCTTCGAGCGCGACCATCAGCTCGACGCGCTCGAGCGAGCTCAGCCCCAGCCCTTCGATCGAGCTGCCGCCGTCGAGCGCCCGGGCGCCCGCGTACTTGGCGAGCAGGGCCTGCAATGGATCAGAGGTTGACGCCGACGATGCGGGCGGCGCGCCGGTCGCGACCCACGCCTTGATCGCGGCGCGCTTCAGCTTCTTCGTGCCTTCCGTCCTCGGCAGCGCACCATCCGTCCAGATCGAGAAGCTCCGGATCCGCTGATGATCGTCGAGCTTCGTATTGGCCTGTTGAACAATCGTTTCGGGGTCGACTCCAGGACCAAGTATCAGCACGGCATGAACACGCTCGGTCGCTCCGTCTGCCGATCCGACAACGGCGGATTCGACCACGCCCGCGATCTCGTTGAGCGCTCGCTCGACGTCATCGGGATAGACATTGAGGCCCTCGGGCGTGACGATCATTTCCTTCTTGCGCCCGCGGATGAACAGCCGCCCCTGCGCATCCTGCTCGCCTATGTCGCCGGTATGTAGCCAGCCTTCGGAATCACGAGTTCGACTTGGGGCTTCCACCCCAGCGCGGCTGCCGCGCTGGGGGCCCGGTTGGGTCTTGGGGCTTGGGTTCTGGGAAGAACTTTCGCCCTCGTAATATCCCGAAGTTACGTTGTCGCCGCGCACGAGGATCTCTCCGTCTTCGGCGATCTTCACCTCCACGCCCGCGATCGGCGTGCCGACCGATCCGGTGTTGGTCTTGAATGGATGGTTCAGGGTCACGATCGGCGCGGTCTCGGTCAGCCCGTAGCCCTGGATCACCACGAACCCCAGCCGCTTCCAGAAATCTTCGAGCGTGGGGCCGAGCGGCGCCGCGCCGACGATGAACGCCCAGAACTTCAGGCCGAACATCCCGTGCAGCTTGCGATAGCGCCACCAGCGGGCCGGAATCGACAACCCCGGCGGCGGGTCGGCCGCCGCGGGGTCGACCCGCACCGCGTGCTCCTTGAGCACCTCGAGGATCTTCGGCACGCAGACGATCACCGAGATGCGCCACTCCCTCACGCGCCGGACGATGTCGTGGGGGTTGAAGCTGCGCATGAACACGACGGTGCCATCGAGAAACGGCGGGATGTTGGTGGCCATCGACTGGCCGAACATGTGGCTGAGCGGCAGCAGGTTCAGGAAGCGGAGCGGCTTGAACGGCCAGGCGTATTTCTTGTACTTCTCGATCTCCTTCGCGACCGGCACCGTGTTCGCCAGGATGTTGCGGTGGCGGATCAGCACCCCCTTGGGCTCGGCCGTGGCCCCGGAGGTGAACACGATCTGCGCGACGTCATCACGGTCGATCGCCACGTCCGGGACCGGGCCGTCGGCGGTCCAGTCCAAATCGGCCATTCG
The DNA here is from genome assembly GCA_031429375.1 of Acidobacteriota bacterium. Classification (GTDB taxonomy): domain Bacteria; phylum Acidobacteriota; class Vicinamibacteria; order Vicinamibacterales; family UBA2999; genus 12-FULL-67-14b. The sequence continues at coordinate 2,301 of JANOZI010000915.1, forward strand.
CCACGCGTCGGCTCCGGTGATCGCCGGCTCGCGAGCGACATCGTCGCCGGTGAGGATGAGCCGCGCGTCGACGATGCGGCGGACCTTCATGACAAATTCCGGTGACGAGCGATAGTCGATCGGGACCGCGACGGCGCCGGAGAGAATCACGCCCCAATACGCGACGATCCATTCGGGGCGGTTTTCACCCCACAACAACACCTTATGGTTCCTGGCCACCCCCGCCGCGTGTAGCCGGGCGGCAAACCCGCGTGAGGCGCGCGTGACATCCGCGTACGAATGCCGGCGCACCCGGTAGCCATCGTCGTACACGAGGAACTCGCCACGCCGGGCCTCGAGCAAGCGGAACAGGTCGACGAGGGTTGTCACCGAGGCTTGAATTCTAACGTCTGCGTTCCCGGTCGACTACAATAGCGATCTGACATAACGGCTCATCTAGCCCAGCGACTACATGCACATATTTTTGACAGGCGCCACCGGCTACATCGGGTCGGCTGTACTCGATTCGATGATTAAAGGCGGCCACCAGGTCACGGCGATCGCCCGCGATCCTGAAAAAGCCGAGAAGCTGCTGGCGCGCGGCGCCACGCCGATCATCGCCGAGCTGGGGGTGCCGAAGTATTACCTTGCCGCCTTGCAAAGCACGGACGCCGTGGTGCACACCGCGTTCGAATCCTCGCCGCGCGGCGTAGCGCTCGACAAGCAGGCGCTCGAGACGATGCTGGGCGCGCAGGTGGAGGCGAGCCAGGCCGATGGCCGCCACCGCAGCTTCCTCTATACCTCCGGCGTGTGGGTGCTCGGCCGCACTGCGAAGGCAGCCGAAGAGGATGCGCCGCTCGATCCGCCCGAGCGTGTCGTGTGGCGGCCGGCGCACGAAGACCTCGTGCTCTCGGCGTTTTCGAGCACGCTGCGGACCGCCGTGATCCGCCCGGGCGTCGTCTATGGCGGCGGGCGCGGCATCGTGTCGGATCTGATCAAGGACGCGCTGAACGGGCTGGTGCGGGTGGTGGGTCCCGGCAAGAACCGCTGGGCCTGCGTCTACAAGAACGACCTCGGCGACCTGTATGTGCGCATTCTCGAATCGCCGCTCGCCGCAGGGATTTTTCATGGGACGGATGAGGCCGACGAGCGTGTCAGCGATATCGTTGAAGCCATCGCGGGGCAGGTGCCGCAGCGTCCTGATATACGCAACATGCCGATGGCCGAGGCGCGTAAGAAGCTCGGCGCGTATGCCGATGCGCTCGCCCTGGACCAGAAGGTCCGCAGCCCCAAAGCGCGCGCGCTCGGGTGGGAGCCTACGCAGGCCGGGGTCGTCAACAGCGTCGCCCGGCTCGTCGAGGAATTCCGCAACGCGCAGCGCGAGAAGAATAACGAATAACGAATTACCAATAACCAATAACCAATTACGAATAACCAAACAGTGTTTTGTGTCTTAACGAGGAATTGCGTCATGCGCGTGTGGACATCGGCCGCTCTTCTCGCCCTCACCGTTTCCTGCGCGAAACCGGCGCCGCCGCCCGCCCCGCCGTCGGGGCCGGCCGAAGATCAAATCACGACCGGGTCGCTGACGGCTCACATCAAGGTCCTGGCGTCGGACGAGTTCGGCGGCCGCGCGCCCGCGACGCCCGGCGGCGCACGGACCACCGAGTACCTGGCCAAGCAGCTGGCGGATCTCGGCATCGAGCCCGGCGCACCGAACGGCACCTTCTTCCAGGAGGTGCCCATTGTCGAATCGGTCGTTGAGCGGAACTTCGTGCTGAGCGTGCCCGGCAACACCTACAAGTACTACACGGACGTCGTGGCGTTCTCCGGGGTGGAGAAGCCGCGCGTGCAGGTGCAGGGCGACGTCGTCTTCGTCGGCTACGGCATCAACGCGCCGGAGATCAAGTGGAATGACTACGCCGGTGTAGACGTGCGGAACAAATGGGTGCTGATCATGGTGAACGATCCGCCCGCGCCGGCCGACGAGCCGGCGCTGTTTGGCGGTGCGGCCCTGACGTATTACGGCCGGTGGACCTACAAGTTCGAAGAGGCGGCCCGCCAGGGCGCGGCGGGCGCGCTGCTGATTCACACCGACGCGTCGGCGACCTACCCGTGGCAGGTGGTGCAATCGTCCTGGAGCGGCACGCAGTATTCGCTGCCGCCGCAAGCCGGTGAGCCGGCGCTGGCCGTCAAGGGCTGGATCACCGAGGCGTCTGCGAAGGACCTGGCGCGACGGGGCGGCCGCGATCTCGACACGCTGCGCGCCGCGGCCAGCAAGCGCGGCTTCAAGGCGGTGGTCCTCAACACCAGGGCTGCGGCCACGCTGATGCAGAAGTCCGCCCGCAAGACGGCGTCGAATGTGATCGGCGTGTTGAAGGGGACCAATCCGGCGGAGGCCGTCGTCTACTCGGCGCACTGGGATCACTTCGGCACGCGCGAGCCCCTGCCGAACGATCCACCCGGCGCCGATCGCATTTATAACGGCGCCTACGACAACGCGTCGGGCTGCGCCGGCGTGCTGGAGATCGCCAAGGCCTTTGCGAAGGCGCCGCAGAAACCGGTGCGATCGATCTACTTCGCGTTCGTCACCGCCGAAGAATCGGGATTGCTCGGCTCGAGCTATTTTGCGGCCAACCCGCCGATGGCGATGGACAAGGTCGCCGCCAACATCAACATCGACGGCGTCAACTACCTGGGGTCGACGAAAGACATGGTGCAGCTCGGCGCCGATCGTTCAACGCTGGGGCCAATGGTCGAAGCCATCCTCAAGGAACGCGGCCGCGTGCTGGCGGGCGACACTCATCCCGAGCGCGGTTACTTCTTCCGGTCGGACCACTTCCCGTTCGCGAAAGGCGGCGTGCCGGCGTTATCGCTGAGCGAGCCGAGGGAATTCACCGGGCCGAATGCCGCGGCGCTGCTCAAGAAACAGGAAGAGTACAACGGCAAGGATTACCATCAGCCGAGCGACCAATACGATGCGTCATGGGATTTCAGCGGCGGCGTGGATGACATGCGCGTGCTCGCGCAGCTCGGCTGGCGCGTCGCGACGCAGCCGGCAATGCCGGCGTACAACGACGGCGATCAGTTTGCGCAGGTCAGGAAAAAATAACCAATTACCAATAACCGAAGACTAATTACCAACTTGGACGCCCTCGTTACCCTCGACGAAATTCGCGCCGCCCGCGAGCGCATCAAGAACGCCGCGCGCGTCACGCCCCTGATTGAAGTGTCTTGGCCTTCGGCAGGTCAGGCACGCTTGGCACCTCAGGCACCCAAGGCACTTTGGCTGAAGGCTGAAAGCCTTCAGCCCATGGGCGCGTTCAAGATCCGCGGCGCGTTCAACATGATCGCGCAGCTGCCGAAAGACGCGCTGGAACGCGGCGTGATCACCTACTCGTCCGGCAATCACGGCCAGGCGGTGGCCCTCGCCGCGAAGACGCTCGGCGCCCCGGCGGTGATCGTGATGCCCACCACCGCGCCGGCGGTGAAGGTCGACGGCTGCAAGGGCTACGGCGCCGAGGTGATCATGGAAGGCACCACCTCATTGCACCGGCAAGCGCGCGCCGAGAAAGAAGCCGCGGCCCGCGGGCTGACGATCGTTCCGCCGTTCGATCACAAGCAGATCATCATCGGCCAGGGCACGACGGGGCTCGAGATTCTCGAGCAGTGCCCGGAGGTGGCCACCGTGTTCGTGCCGGTGGGCGGCGGCGGGCTCGCTTCGGGCGTCGGCGCGGCGATCAAGCTGTCGAAGCCGTCGGTGCGGGTGATCGCGGTGGAGCCGGCCGGCGCGCCGAAGATGTCGCAGTCGCTTGCCGCCGGTCACCCGATCACGCTCGACTCTTCGGCGAGCATCGCCGACGGCCTGATGAACCTTCGTCCCGGCGATCTGACCTTTGCGCACATCCGCGCGTTCGTGGACGAGGTCGTTACCGTGAGCGAAGAGGACATCGCGTCCACGGTTGGCTGGCTGTTCCGAAACGCGAGGCTGGTCGTGGAGCCAAGCGGCGCCGTCACGACGGCCGCAGTGGCGCTGGGTCTGGGCGGGGCGGAGCCGTCGAAGGGCCCGATCGTCGCGATCGTCACCGGCGGCAACGTCGCGCCTGAGGCGTTCGCTAAATACATTGCCAAATAGATCGCCCAACGAATTCTCGAATGACCGATTGCCAATCGACCGATTGTTTGGTGATTGTCGATTGTCAATTCTGAGATTCGATTTCTGAATTGCTGATTGGCGATTTATTTTTGATTAGGCGGCCTGCGCCTCCCGCTGGCCGTCTTGCGCGAGGCAGACAGTATCGCCAACAGCTCTGAAGCCTCTTGCCGCAGCGGCTTCAGTCGCTCGACGGGAGCCAGCTTAGCCTCCGCGAGTTTGTGCAGCCATCCGACGCATTCGTCAGCTTCTTCAACCGCAATTGAAAGCTTTGCGACAAACGCTGCGCGACTCTGAGCCCGGCAGGCAGCGTGGTAGTTCGAGGCAACTGATGTTCCGGCGTCCTGGAGTTGCGTCAGTATTCGAAGCTTCAAGACGTCTGCGGGCAATTCACCTCGGCAGAAGGTGATGATGTCGACGGAGAACCGGTCGGTCCGATCGCGGAGTTCTTGGAGTGTCATGCAGCGTAAGAGCTGCATCGATCGTTCCCGGTGGTCGGCTGATGAAACCCAATCGCTAACTGCCGGCTAATCAATAATTTACAAAATCAACACATCGAGTCGCCAAATCGGGAGATCGCAAAATCTACAACAGTCGGTCGATCAGTCAATTGCCAATTTGGCAATGTCCCGTGCCTCGTCCAACGTCGTGACAACCCCGTCTAGCTGCTGCTCGTACACGGCACGCAGAATGTCACCCATTCGCGGGCCCGGTTGAACGCCGAGCTCCATCAAATGACGTCCGAGCAGGATCGGCGCAGGCGGCTTATGCTGGACCCCGAGCGTGCGCGCGCGATCGAGAAACCAGTCCATCGCTGAACAGTCGAACGTTCCCGTGCGGCCGTGGCAATCGGCGCGGGCGAAGCGGACCAGCAGCTCCAGATCCACTCGCTGCGCCAGCCGCCGGAACGCGCCGTCGGTGACCGTGTCTTTCGCTTTGTAGAACGCGCTTGGCCGCAAATGTTCGGCGACCAGCCCGAGCACTTGCGCGCGGACGTCGAAGTTGTCGAGCGTCCGCACGTTCAGGCGATCGAGCATCCGCGTCGCCGGCCCGAGCCCCTCTGCCTCGTGGTTTGGCGATCGCACGCGCCCGTCGATCAGCGCGGTGGTCGCCGGCTTGCCGAGATCGTGGCACACCGCCCCCAGCATCACGGTGGCCAGGCGGGGCCGATCGAGATCGCCGTTCCGCTTACGCGCCTCGTCGATCACCATCAGCGTGTGGATCCAGACGTTGCCTTCCGGGTGCCATTCGGGATCCTGCGGGCAATCGTAGAGCGGCTCCATCTCCGGAAGAATCTGCCTGACCACGCCAAGCTCGCGCGCCAGCGCGAACCCGATCGAGGGCCGCTCGGCCTGGAGCAGCAGCTTCTCGAACTCGCCCCAGATACGCTCGGCCGGCAGATCGTCGAGTGGAATCGACGCGCACAGCGCCGCGGTGGCGGGGTCGATGGACAGCTCGAACCGCGCGGCAATCTGCAACGCACGGAGCACTCGGAGCGAATCATCTGCGAAGGTTGCGGGATCGACCACTCGGAGGACGCGGAGTTCGAGGTCCCTCCGGCCCTGAAACGGATCGAGATATTCGTCCGTGAGCGGATCCCACCCGATCGCATTGATCGTGAAGTCGCGCCGCCGTGCCGCTTCGTCGAACGGCATCGACGGATCGCCT
>JANOZI010000916.1:0-3015 GCA_031429375.1 Acidobacteriota bacterium
CCGGGTGATCGGCGCCAACGATCGCGTCGTGCTCGCGCAAATCGGCATTCGCGGACAGGGCAACTCCCTCAAGCGCGGCTTCGCGCGGCTGCAGAACGTCGAAATCAAGACGCTCTGCGACATCGACGCCAACCTCGCGCCGTCGCGCATCAACGACGACCGCTTGAAGGACGTCAAGACGTTCAAGCCCGGGTTCGTGCAGGACTTCCGGCGCGCCCTCGACGACAAGGACATCGACGCCGTCATGATCGCGATCCCGAACCACTGGCACGCGCTCGCGACGGTGTGGGGCCTGCAGGCCGGCAAGCACGTCTTCGTCGAAAAGCCCGCGTCGCACACGGTGTGGGAAGGCCGCCAGATGATCGAGGCGGCGTCACGCTACAAGCGGCTGGTGCAGGTCGGCACGATGAATCGCAGCCGTCCGCCGGTGATGGAGGCCATCAAGTTCATCCACGACGGCGGCATCGGCAAGATCTACATGGCGCGCGGGCTCTGCTTCAAGCCGCGGCCGTCGATCGGCAAGTACCCCGATGGGCCGATGGCGCCCGGCGAGAAGTATGCGCTCACGGTCACGTCCAACTCGTACGAACCGACCTACGATGAGCAGTACCTCTCCAAGGTCGATTACGACATGTGGCTCGGCCCCGCGCCGAAGCGCACGTTCAATCGCAATCGCTTCCATTACAACTGGCATTGGCACTGGGACTACGGCAACGGCGACACCGGCAACCAGGGCCCGCACCAGTTCGACACCGCGCGCTGGGGCTTGAACAAGCAGGAGCACCCGGTGCGGATCCAGTCGTCGGGCGGCTACTTCGGCGCCGAGTCGTCGCAGGAAACGCCGGACATCCACACCACGATGTTCGAGTACGCCGACGGCACGATCCTCGAGTTCGCGACGCGCGGCGAGTACACCAACGACGAGGGCACGCAGCGCATCGGCAATCTCTTCTACGGCTCGAAGGGCTGGGTCTGGATCGACGGCGACGGCCGCAAGTGGCAGTCGTACTTCGGACCCAAGAACGAGAAGGGGCCGGGCGCCGACCTGCCCGACACCGCCGGCGGCAGCGATCCGCTCGTCACCACGAGCATCGAATCGCCTCACTACCGGAACTTCATCGACGCGATTCGCGCCGACGATGCGAAGGTGCTGAACAGCGGCATCCTTGATGGCCACCTGTCATCGACGCTGCCCCACCTGGCGAACATCGCGTACCGGACCGGTCACGAGCTGCGGTTCGACGGCAAGTCGGAACGGTTCGTCAACGATTCGAAAGCCGACAAACTGCTGACGCGCGAGTATCGCAAGGGCTTCGAGATTCCAAAGCTGACGTGACGCGGCTCGTCGTCTTTTTTTCAGTTGCCATTGGGCTCATGGGTGCAGCGGCGGAAACGCCGCTCACCCTCGAGCTCAGGGATTACCTGGCACTGCCAATCACCGGAAAACTCGACGGGACAGGTCAAACCGACGGCATGCTCGCGCGCGTCAACTCGTTTCGCGAGGAGCCCTTCGACTCGCGTGCCTCTGGCGTTGCCGGAGGCGCGCTCTCTCAGGACAGGCCCGGGACGAAGCGGTTCTTCCTCCACGATCTGAATGGCCCGCTCTACATCCTCGACGCCAGGTCGAAAGCACTGACCGTCTACCTCGACTTCAACGGGCGCAACGGCCGGCCGGGCGTGTTCCACAAGCTCGCGTGGGAAGTCGGCTACGCCAACGGCCTGATGAGTTTTCAGTTCGATCCCGATTACCGCGCGAACGGGAAGTTCTATACGGTCCACATCGAAGAGCCCACGGTTGCCGCGTCGAACCTTCCTGACAACACCAACTTCAAGGGGTTGAACGTCGCCGGCTATGCGGCCACCGCGCCGATCGTGACGCCAGGGCCGATCCAGCGCGAAGGCATCCTGGTCGAGTGGACCGACACCAACCTGTCCAACGCTATCTTCGAAGGCACCGCGCGCGAGCTGATGCGGATTCAGTTCAATACGCGCACCCATCCGCTCGGCGACTTGCAGTTCAATCCGGCGGCGCGTCGCGGCGACAGCGAATGGCGGGTGCTCTACCTTGGCTGCGGCGACGGCGCGGCGGGTGAATCATCCCGTCCCGATACCCGCAACAACCCGCAGCGGCTCGACACGATGGTGGGAAAGATCCTGCGGATCATTCCAGATCTGGCCGAACATCAATCGACGAGCGTGGTCAGCGACAACGGCCGCTACCGGATTCCGAACGACAACCCGTATGTGTCAACGGCAGGCGCGCGCAAGGAGATCTGGGCATCGGGATTTCGCAACCCCCATCGCCTGCACTGGGCGATTGATCCGGCCGATCCAAAGAACAACCGGCTGATCGCCAACTCGATTGGGCTGCACACGTGGGAGACCGTCAACATCATCCAGCGCGGCGCCAACTACGGCTACTCGCTGCGCGAGGGCAACGAGCTGCTGCAGTTCGACAACAACACCACGCGGCGTCCTGAAGTCGATCGCATCCCCGTACAGATCGGCGAGCGCATCCTGGAAGAGATGATTACGCCGTCGTATCCGGTGGTGCAGTATCCGCACAAGACCGGCGGCGGCGATGCGATCGGCAGCGGCTTCCTGTATCAGGGCAAGAACAGTCCCGCGCTGCGCGGCAAATACGTGTTCAGCGACATCTCGACCGGACACCTCTGGTACGTCGACTATCGCGAGATGCTGGCGGCCGACGACGGCAATGCTGACACGATGGCGCCGATGCACGAGATCACCTTGCGGTGGGACGATCCGAACGACACGCCTGATGCGGGCAAGCAGGTCTACCCGACCATGTTCCCGATTGCGGAGGCGGCGTATCACTTCCGAGGCGGGAAGGACCCGAACCTGCCGGGCAAGGCGACCATCTCGGGCGAAGGGCGCGCCGATACGCAGCTCGCCGTCGACGCCGCCGGCGAGCTTTACATTCTCACCAAAAGCGACGGAATGATCCGCTCGCTGCTTGCTTCGAAGTAGAGGCGGGTCTTAAGACCCGCCTCT
>JANOZI010000917.1:0-14128 GCA_031429375.1 Acidobacteriota bacterium
CAAACCGAATGTCAGCGCTCCAACTCTCAAATGCGAACGGGTCATTTCATGCTCCTCAATAGCTTGAGACTTGGGATTGGGACCTGGGCCTGGCGACCTTTACTCAGGTCTCAAGCCCGTAGTCCCAAGCCAGTAGTTTTCTGGCTCTGTTATTGAGACGTCGGACCGCCTTGCAGGAGCGTTACCGCAGCATTACATCCGTGTAATGTTCCCCACGAAGGTTCCCCACGACGGTTCCTCACGAAGGTTCTACGTAGGCAGTCGAATCGTAAATGTCGTGCCCGTTCCGAGGGCACTTTCAACCTCGACCGTTCCGCCGTGGGCTTCGATGTAGGCGCGGACGAGGCTCAAGCCCAGGCCGAGGCCGCGCGTCGCGCGGCTCTGATCGCCGCGGTAGAGCCGGTCGAAAATCCGCGGCAGGTCGTGCTCGGGAATGCCCGCGCCGGTGTCGCGGACGCGGATCGAGACGCCGCCGCCGCCGCGCGCCGCGGTGATATCCACCCCGCCGCCACGGGGGGTGTACTTGATCGCGTTGTCCACCAGATTGGCGAGCGCCTGGCGCAACCGATCGCGGTCTGCTGACACGACGAGGCCCGGGCTGATGGTGAATGAGATCACGACGCCGGCTTCGTGCGCCGTGTCTTCGTAAAGCTCGATCACTTCCGTCACGACCGTCGCGACGTCGACGGTCGTGCGCGTCAGCTTCATCGTTCCCGTTTCCGCTTCCGAGATGTCCATCAGCGTCGTCAACATCGACACGACGCGATCGGATTCCTCCAGCACATCCGACAGCGCCTCGCGCTGGCGGGTAGGTTCGTTCGAGGCCAGCGCGGTTTCGGCGGTGGCCCGCAGCCTCGTCATCGGCGTGCGCAGGTCGTGGGCGACATGGTCGAGGGCGTTGCGCATGCCGTGGATCAGCGTCGTGATCCGCGCCAGCATCGCGTTGAACAGCTCGCTCAGCTCATCCACCGCGTCGTCGTTGCCGTACACCGGGACGCGATCGTCGGTCTGGCCGGTGCGCAGGATGCGCTGCACCGTGTCGCGCAGCTCGCGGAGCGGCTTGAGGGTCGATCGCGTGAGGAAGAAACCGCCGACCATGCCGATGGCGAGCGCCGCGGTGAGGCCGAGCAGCAGCACGCGGCGGTAGCGCGACAGCAGCTCGTCGCGCGACTCGCTCGTCTTGCCGACCTGCAGCACGGTGCCGCCGCCCAGCGGCAGCGTGGCCACTTCGAGCACGGCGTTGCGATCGCGCGCGCGGACCTGCCCCCAGATCGCATTCGGCCCGCCCGCCAGCTCAGAGAGATCGAACGCGCCCCAGGTTTCGGGCAGCGAGTAGAGCAGCACGTCCTCGAATGGTCCGACGAGCCGAACGAACAGCGGCTCGCGTTGGCCCGACCGTTGCTCGATCGCGCGCCCGAGCGCGGGCAGGCCGCCGGCTTGATACCGCGCGGCATATTCGCGCAGCGTTGACTGGATGACATCGTGGTCGCGGGCCTCGAGCGACGAGGCCAGCAGTCCGTAGGTCAGGCCGCCGATCACGAGCGTGCTGGCGAGGAACGTGGCGAGGTACCACGCCGCCAGCCGCAGGCCGAGCGCCCGGCCGAGGCGGTCACTCCACTTTGAGGACATAGCCGGCGCCACGCACCGTGTGGATCATCTTCGGGTCGAAGCCTTCGTCGATCTTGTCGCGCAGCCGCGACACCAGCACGTCGACCACGTTGGTGCCGGGGTCGAAGGAATAACCCCAGACGTGCGACAGGATCATCGTCTTCGAGAGCACGCGGCCGGGGTGCCGCATCAGGTACTCGAGCAGCGCAAATTCGCGCGGGCGAAGGTCGATCGCCCGGCCGGCGCGCACGACCTTGCGCGACAGCAGGTCGAGCGACAGATCGCCGACGACGAGGCGGGTCGGCTCGGTGGTCGCACCGGCGCGGCGGAGCAGCGCCTGCACGCGCGCCAGCAACTCGGCGAACGCGAAGGGCTTGGTGAGGTAGTCGTCGCCGCCGGCTTGCAGCCCCTTCACGCGATCGTCAACCGAGTGCCGCGCGCTCAGGATCAACACCGGCGTCTGGATCTTCTTCGCGCGAAGCTGCTCGATCAGCGACAGGCCATCCAGCCCGGGCAGCATCACGTCGATCACCGCCGCATCATGGCCCCCGCCCGACGCCAGCCGCAGGGCCTCGGTGCCGGTCGCTGCCACATCCACCGCGTAGCCCGCCTCGCGCAGCCCCTGGGCGACGAAGTCGGCGATCACCGGATCATCTTCCGCCACGAGCAGGCGCATGGCCTCAGCGATCACCCGGGCGCGCGATTTCGTGTGACTTGAGGAATTCGTTCACCAGCGCGACCAGCTTCGGAGAATCCTTGCGCACCGCCCACGCAAGAATTCCGTCCTGGCTGACCGCCACATCCTCGTTGACCGCCACTTTCGGCACCGTGGCCTTCATCAACCTGTAAACATAATCGTCCACGAGCGTGGCGGGAATCTTCCCGTCGTTGACCAACTGCACGAGATCCTCGTCCATCAAGGTTTCATCGGCCGCAACGATCTTGCACACCGGCTTGTTGACCCTGGCGAGCTGTTGGTTGAGGCGGATGAGGCTCGCATGGTGATCGCTGCTCTTGCGGACGTGAATCGCCCGTCCGGCGACGTCTTCAAGGCTCACGATCGGCGGCACGCCCGGGCCGGTGACGATGACTTCACGCACGCTTGTGCGAACGGGTTCGCTGAACGCCACCTGGTCGTCGCGCTCGAATGTGAGCCACAAGTTGGCCGCGATGTCGCCGTGACCGGCGATGAGGTCGGCTACGAGCGCGTCGTTGCCAACCGGCATGAACACCACCCGCATCCGGTTCTCGCCTCCGCCGAGCTTCAATTTGAGGAAGGCCTCGAAGGCCTTGCCGGCGTTGAAGGTCGCGCCGCGCTGAAGCCGGTTGTCGACGGCATACTCGGTTCGGCTGGGGACCACGAGGATGCGCAGGTATCCGCGCGCGCGGATCGCGTCGAGGTCGCCGGCGCCTGGCGCCCGCAGCCGGTCGATCTGATCCGCCGGGAGGGCCGGCTCTGGCGCGGCGGCCGCGAAGGGCCTTCGAGCTGACGGAGAATCATTTGCCGCAGCCGGTGGCGGCTGGGCCGGTGGGGAAGGTGAACAGCCAGCCAGCACAACCACCGCGCACGCCGCGATCCACAGCTTGCCCTGAGCGAGCGGCAGCGGGTACCTTGGGTACCTTGGGTACCTTGGGTACCTTGGGCCCGCTGTCGCGAGTCGAACGGGAATTCTCACCTCAGGATTTTCTCACGTTGATCGCCGTTGAACCCCCACCGACATTTGGTTACTCTGGTGCGGTCAATTATGCCGATCGCACGACGAGCCTGGTTGGTCATGATCGGAACGGCGCTCACCGCGGGCTGTCGCGGCCCGCGAGAGCCCGACCAACCACCTAAACCACAAACGGTCACGCTCGTCGTCGAAGGCATGACTTGAGAAGGTTGTATCGAGGCGGTGCGGTCTGCACTGCTCGCAGTAAAAGGCGTCACGCGTGCCCAGGTTTCGCTGGAGACCGGCGAAGTGATTGTGACCTACGATCCGCCCGCAACTACCGAAGCCATGATTGGCGCCGTTGCCGCCACGGTTCCGGTCGGCCCCGATCCGTATAAGGCAGCCGTCAAAGTTTCCCGGCCGCCCAATTCATAAGCACGTGCAGCGTCGTCGGGGCTGGCGACTGCCGCTGAACCATGATGAACCGCTGGCCATCCGGCATCACGTCGTAATTTGACGCGTCGATGGTGCCGCCAGCGAAATCACCCTTGAACAGCAGCCGCGTCCGCGCGACGCGGGTGGCGGTCCCCTCGAAAGCGGCCACCATCATTCCAGCTGGACTCCGATAGAACAACTCCTGCGCGTTGGTGCCCCACACCGGTTCGGCGCCTCCGCCGGTCGAGATCGAATGGACCCGTTCGGCGTCCGCGACCGATCCGACGTAGACCTCGTCGTGCCCCGATTGGTTCGACACATACGCGAGCCATCGGCCGTCTGGTGACAGACGGGGCGTGCTTTCCTCGTGTGGCGACGCCAGCCAGGGTTGGGGCGGCTGGTTGTCGCGTGGCGACACCAGCAGGATGTCGCGCCCGGTGTTGGGGCGGCGCTCGACAAACGCCAGTGTGGCGCCGTCGCTCGACCATGCACCCGCGACTTGCATGTGATCGCTGGAGGCGACCCGTTCGGTCGCGGCCGGCTGATTGAGGGCGGTGACGAACAGATTTGGCGGCCCGTTCCTCGCCGACGTAAACACGACCCCGTGACCGTCCCGCGTCCAGGCCGGGAAGTTCGCGCCGGCGTCAAACGTCAACTGGGTGATCGAGCTCGATCGCAGATCGTAGAGCCAGAGGTCAGGCGCGGAGCCTTCGATCGTGACGAGGATCTTCTGGCCATCGGGGGAGACGCGCGGCCATTGATACGGAAGTGGCGGTGCGGACAGTGGTGTAACCACACCGTCGCGGCCCACCATGACGAGGCGGCGTTGTTCCGATCCGAAGGTCCCTTCGACATACGCCGCATGCCCGAGTGGGGAAATGCTGAATTGGGCGGCCCCGTCCGACGACTGCAGGACGCCCTCCAGGACTGGGACCGCAGTACCGGTGACGCGCACCCGGTTGGCGTCGAACGGTACGCTCATGATGACGCCGTCGTGTACATACAGCAGGTGGCCGCTGGCAAGGTAGCGAGGATTACTGCCGCCCTGGACCACAATCGTCCGTTCACCGGTGGCCAGGGATTGCGCCACGATTTGCGCGTCGTTCCAACTGCCAACGGTCCCAACGGTGTAGAGGATGGTCTTCGCCCCAGGCAACCATTCAGGCCACCGGTGACTGAATTCGCCTTTGTCGACATCGAGCGTAGAAGTGCGCTGTGGGCGGCCGCCGTACGCCGAGACTTGCGAGATGCCGGATCCGGTCGTGGCCGCAAAGAGAATCACGTCGTCCTGGTTCCAGCTCCCGCCGAGGCCGACCGGTGCTTCGCACAACGTGACCGGCGTCCCGCCCGACAGCGCGACCTTCTTGAGCTCGCCGCCGGCGAAGAACGCAACCCACCGGCCATCGGGCGAGAAGAACGGCGCCACCGCATTGGTCGTGCCCTGTAGCGGTGTCGACTCCAGGCTGCTCATCGCACGTACGAATAGTTGCGTCTGGCTGCCACGGCTGGCGACGAACGCCAGCGTCGAGCCATCCGGGGAAATGGCCAGGCTCGGAAAGTCGAGGCCGGCCAGTTGCGCAGTGGACGGCAACGACACCACGAAGTGTACGGCGTTACCCTGCGGCGGCGCTTGCGGGCGGCCGAACCAGACCGCCGCGCTTCCGGCCAGCAGGCCCGTCGCGAAGACCGCGGCACTGATGGCGCCGACTCGGGCTTTCACACGCCGGTTGCCGCCATGGCGTTCGCGATCAACGGCCGGTTCCGAGGCCGCGTCGTCGAGCTCGAGTTGCGCGTCCCCGATGTCGCGCAATCGGCGCTTGGGGTCCCGCGCCAGGCACCGCCGCAACAGTCGCGCGATGCTCGGAGGCGTCGCCGCGGGCAACGCCTGCCAGTCGATTTCGCGTGCCATCACCGCCGCGATCGTGTCGGCATGGGTGGTGGCCGCGAACGCGCGTGTGCCGGTCAGCATCTCGAATAGCACGCAGCCAAACGACCACACGTCGGTCCGGCGATCGACGTCCCATCCGCGCGCCTGTTCGGGACTCATGTAGGCCGCCGTGCCGACCACAACGCCGGGGCCGGTATGGTCGGCGGTTATCGTGTGAAGCTCCGCGTGCGGCACTGAATCCTGGCTCTGCTTTGCCAGGCCAAAATCCAGGACCTTCACAATCCCATCGTTGGTGATCTTGATGTTGGCGGGCTTGAGGTCGCGATGGATGATGCCCTTCTCATGGACCGCCTGAAGCGCCGCTGCCACTTGCCCGGCCACTTGCAACGCCTCGGCAATGGGCATCGGCCCTTGCGCGAGGCGGCTCGCCAGGGTCTGACCCGGCACGAGCTCCATCACGATGAAGGCAGCCGCCTCGAGCTCCTCGAACTCGTAGACGCTGGCGACGTTGGGATGGCACAGTGATGCCAGCACGCGCGCTTCACGGCGAAACCGTGCGAGGGGATCGCTGACGGCCAGGTCGGGATGGACGATCTTCAGCGCGACATCGCGGTGCAGCCGGCCATCCCGCGCGCGATAGACCTCACCCATGCCGCCTTCTCCAAGCGGCTCGATGATTTCGTACCAGCCGAGTTTGACGCCGCTCGTGAACCGCATAATCAAATGCCCCGACGCGGCGTCTCACAGGAAGTCGCGATGCCCGATTATAGAGCCGGGGCATGGTATTCTCTCGCCGATGGCAGGCCGTCACCGAGCCGGTGTGTTGGTTGTGGTCGCCGTGCTCGCACTCGCGTGCCAGGACCGGCCCGCGCCGTCGTCTGCGGCTGATGCCAAGGACGCCGCGATTCCGGGCGCGAGCGAACTGAAAGTGGGTGACGACGCCCCCAATTTTTCGCTTCCGGGTAGCGACGGCAGAACCTACCGCCTTGCGGATTTCAAGGGCCGCCAGGCGGTGGTGTTGGCGTGGTTCGCCAAGGCGTTCACCGGTCCTTGAACGGCCGAGTGCCAGTCACTCCGTGAGAGTGGCGCTCAAATCAGACCCTTCGACGCAGCGTACTTCTCGGTCAGCGTCGATACTCCGGACACGAACAAAGCCTTCGCGCAATCGCTGGGCGTCGATTACCCGCTGTTGAGCGATCCCTCGAAAGAAGTCGCCAGGGCCTATGGCGTGGTGAATGTGGATCAACCGTTCGCCTCGCGCTGGACCTTCTACATCGGCGCGGATGGAAAGATCCTCTATATCGACAAGCACGTCAGCCCCGCAACTCATGGCCAGGCGGTTGCCGCCAAGCTCGCCGAGCTCGGCGTACCACGGCGCCGTCAGTAAGACGCGCGCGAGCCCGTTGATTTTCGGCATCAATTATCCGTGGACCGTGTTCGAGGGCCGCGCCAACTACGGCTGCGACTTCGGCACCAACATCTGGAACAGCCACAGCGGCGTCTCGACGCACGTCGACGAGGTGCGCGCCGACCTCGCCGCCATGTCGGCCGCGGGCCTGGAGGTCGTGCGTTGGTTCGTGTTCACCGACGGGCGCGGTGGGATCGCGTGGAACGCCGAGGGGGAGCTCACCGGCTTCGCGGACGGCTTCGTCGACGACATGGATGCCGCGATCGAGTGCGCGTCGAGCGCCGGCATACGCCTGTGCCTGGTGCTGCTGGACTACTTCTGGATGCACGACGCCGGCCGCCGGCGGTACCTGGCGACGGAAGCCGGCCGCTCGGCGTTCCTGGATCGGCTGATCGATCCGATGCTCGAGCGTTACGGGCACGTGGTCCACTCCTTCGACGTAATCAACGAACCGGATTGGGTGACCGACGGCCTCGAACCCAACCGCGCGCATGAGCCGATTTCGCTCGAGCAGCTGCGCAGCTTCGTTCGGGCAACGGCCGACCGCATTCACGCGCAGTCGCCGGCCCTGGTCACGGTGGGCGGCGGGCGCGTGAAGTTTGCGGCGGAATGGGACCGCCCGGAGCTGGGACTCGACTTCGTGCAGGTGCACTCCTATCCCGAAGTCCGCTATCCCGGCCGTGACGAAGCGCTGTTCGGCCGCACCGCCACCAGTTTCGGCCTCACGAAGCCGATCCTGATCGGCGAGCATCCGTCGAACCCGCGCGTGCACCCCGCGGACCACCTGTCGCCTTGGTACACGCTGGACGACTACCTGCAGCTCGCGCGCGAGGGCGGCTACCTCGGCGCGTGGCCGTGGAGCTTCAAGGGCGGCGGCGCGTTCGGCGATGTTGATCTCGAGCTCATGCGTGGGGCGATCGAACGGATCCGGCCGATCCGGCCCGAGCGCTGATACCCTTAGGAAAGTGGTCAGCACCGACGAGATTCTCAAAGCCAACATCCTGGTCGTCGACGACCTGGAAGACAACGTCGCGTTGCTGGAGCGGCTGCTGAGTGATGCCGGCTATACGTCGGTGTCGTCGACCGGCGATCCGAACGCCGTGTGCGAGCTACAGCGAAAATATCGCTTCAGCCTGATCCTGCTCGACCTTCACATGCCAGGGAAGGACGGGTTCCAGGTCCTGGAAGAGCTGAAGCAAGTCGAGGAAGACGACTATGTTCCGGTCCTGGTGATCACCGCGCAGCCGATGCACAAGCTGCGCGCGCTGCGGGACGGCGCGAAGGATTTCATCAGCAAGCCGTTCGATGTCCCCGAGTTACTGTTCCGCGTTCGCAACATGCTGGAAGTCCGCCTGCTGCACGAGGCGGCGCGCCATCATGGCAAGGCGCTGGAATCGCTCGCGCTCACCGACCCGCTGACCGGGCTGGCGAACCGCAGGCTGCTGGTCGATCGGCTGTCGATGGAGATGGTCCACGCGCGACGGGAACAGTTCGCGCTGGCGGTCATGTACCTGGATCTCGACGGCTTCAAGGAGATCAACAACACCCTGGGGCACGCCGCCGGCGACACGCTGCTGAAGATGGTGGCGGCGCGGCTGCAGGAGACGGTGCGGGAAGAGGATACGGTGGCGCGCCTGGGCGGGGACGAGTTCGTGATCGTGCTGCGGATCGCGGAGGGGGTTGATGCGAGCCAGGTCGCCACGAAGGTGATCGCGGCGGTGGCGCGGCCCTATCTCATCGAGGGCAACGCCGCGACCGTGACCGTCAGCGTCGGCATCGGCCTGTATCCCGTTCATGGCGAGGACCTCGACGCGCTCCTGAAGAGCGCAGACCTCGCCCTGTACGAAGCCAAGCGTTCGGGTAAGAACGATTACCGGATGGCGACAACCTGACCGGTGGGCGGCCGGCCAGCCGGCCGAAACCGGGGCGACGGTCGCCACTCGCGCCGGCGTCTGCCGGTGTGCACAAGCGCACAGACCCTCGCAGCCGGGTCCGCCATGCTGGCGGGTGATGACAAAGCTCGACGGTCACGGCCCTGCCGTCGATCCCGCCGCCGCGACCCTGGATGCCGGCGCCGAGGTCCGGCGCGCCGAAGCGTTGCTCACGACCGGCGCGCTGCAGGACGCGATTTTCAACAGCGCCAACTTCTCGAGCATCGCCACCGATGCGAAGGGCGTGATTCAAATCTTCAACGTCGGGGCGGAACGCATGCTCGGCTACACCGCCGCCGAGGTGATGAACAAGATCACCCCGGCCGACATCTCCGATCCCCAGGAGCTGATCATTCGCGCCAAGGCGCTCAGCGTCGAGCTGGCCACCCCGATCACGCCGGGCTTCGAAGCCCTGGTCTTCAAGGCCGCGCGCGGCATCGAGGACATCTACGAGCTGACCTACTTTCGCAAGGATGGCAGCCGCTTCCCGGCCGTGGTGTCGGTGACGGCGCTGCGCGACGACGCCGACAGCATCATCGGCTACCTGCTGATCGGCACCGACAACACCGCCCGCAAGCGGGCGGAAGACGCGCTGCTCAAGGCCGGGGCGCTGCAAAGCGCGATTTTCAACAGCGCCAACTTCTCGAGCATCGCCACCGACGCGAAAGGCGTGATCCAGATCTTCAACGTCGGCGCGGAGCGGATGCTGGGCTACACCGCCGCCGACGTGATGAACAAGATCACGCCGGCCGACATTTCCGACCCGCAGGAGCTGATCGCGCGGGCCGAAACCTTGAGCGCCGAGCTCGCGACGACGATCACGCCGGGCTTCGAGGCGCTGGTGTTCAAGGCGTCCCGCGGCATCGAGGACATTTACGAGCTGACCTACATCCGCAAGGACGGCAGCCGGTTTCCGGCCGTGGTGTCGGTCACGGCGCTGCGTGACGCGCACGACACCATCATCGGCTACTTGCTGATCGGCACCGACAACACGGCACGCAAGCATGTCGAGGCCGAGCAGAAGAAGCTCGACCAGCGCCTGCGCGACCAGCAGTTCTACACCCGCTCGCTGATCGAATCCAACATCGACGCCATCATGACCACCGACCCGTCGGGCATCGTCACCGACGTCAACAAGGAGATGGAGGCGCTGACCGACTGCACGCGCGACGAGCTGATCGGCGCGCCGTTCAAGAACTACTTCACGGATCCGGCCCGCGCCGAAGCCGGCATCAAGCAGGTGCTGCGCGAGCGGCGGGTCAGCAACTACGAGCTCACCGCGCGCGCCCGCGACGGCAAGACCACCGTCGTGTCGTTCAATGCCACGACGTTTTACGACCGCGACCGGACGCTGCAGGGCGTGTTCGCCGCCGCGCGCGACGTCACCGAGCGCAAGCGCCTCGACCAGGTGCTGCAGGAGAAGAACATCGAGCTCGAGCGCGCCAACCTCGCCAAGTCGGATTTCCTCTCGAGCATGAGCCACGAGCTGCGCTCGCCGCTCAACGCCATTCTCGGCTTCGCCCAGCTGATGCAGATCGACGGCGCCACGAGCACGCCGTCGCAGAAGGGCAGCCTCGATCAGATTCTCCATGCCGGCTGGTACCTGCTCGACCTGATCAACAGCATCCTGGACCTCGCGCAGATCGAGTCCGGCAAGCTGACGTTGTCGCTCGAACAGGTCTCGCTGTCGGACGTCATGATCGAATGCCAGGCGATGATCGAGCCGCAGCGCCAGAACCGCGGCCTCGGCCTGACGTTCCCGGAGTTCACGCAGCCCTGCTCGGTCGCGGCGGATCGGACGCGGTTGAAGCAGGTGCTGATCAACCTGTTGTCCAACGCCCTCAAGTACAACCGGCCCGGTGGCTCGGTGGCGGTCGAGATCGACAAGCCGACGCCGGAACGCGTCCGCATCAGCATCCGGGACACCGGCCTGGGCCTCGCGCCGGAAAAGCTGGCCCAGCTGTTCGAGTCGTTCAATCGTCTCGGCCAGGAAGCCAGTGTCGAAGAAGGCACGGGCATCGGCCTGGTCGTGAGCAAGCGCCTGGTCGAACTGATGGGCGGTGTCATCGGCGTCGAGAGCGTCGTCGGTGTGGGCAGCGTGTTCTGGATCGAGCTGATGGCAGCCGTGGAACCTGACGTGGCAGTGGAACGGTCAGGGCTCGCCGACCCGGTCCCGCCGCAGATGCTCACCGGCGAGCGGGTGCGGACCGTGCTGTACGTCGAGGACAATCCGGCCAACCTGACGCTGGTCGAGCAACTGCTGGCGCGTCATTCCGACTTGCGCCTGCTGAGCGCGCGCGACGGTAATCGCGGCATCGAAATCGCCGGAGCCTCGCGGCCCGACGTCATCCTGATGGACATCAACCTGCCGGGCCTGAATGGTCTCGAGGCGATGAAGATCCTGCGCGCCGATCCGGCGACGTCGCACATCCCAATCGTGGCGCTGAGTGCCAATGCGCTGCCACGCGACATCAAGAAGGGTGTCGAAGCCGGGTTCTTTCGCTACTTGACCAAGCCCATCAAGGTCAATGAGCTGATGGACACGCTGGGCGCGGCGCTCGAGCTCGCCGACCAGACGCGGCAGCGCCCCTGAGGCCGCGGCCGACGTCATGGTCAATCCCGCGGACATCCTCAACGCCCGCATCCTGATTGTCGACGACCAGGCGGCGAATGTCACGCTGCTGGAGCGCATGCTGTTCGACGCCGGGTATACCGCCGTGTCGTCGACGCAGAATCCGAAGGAGGTCTGCGATCTTCAGCGCCGGCATCATTTCAACTTGATCCTGCTCGACCTGCACATGCCCGGCATGGACGGGTTCCAGGTGCTGGACGCCCTGAAGGAGGTCGAGGAAGACGACTACATGCCCGTCCTCGTCATCACCGCCCAGCCGATGCACAAGCTGCGCGCGCTGCGCAGCGGCGCGAAGGACTTCATCAGCAAGCCGTTCGATGTGTTGGAGATGTTGATTCGCATCCGGAACATGCTCGAGGTGCGCCTGCTGCACGAAGCCGCGCGCGATCACGGCAGGACCCAGGAATCGCTCGCGCTGACCGACGCCTTGACCGGCCTGGCGAACCGGCGCCTGCTCTTCGATCGCATCGCGATGGCGCTGGCCCAGACGCAGCGCGATGAGCGGGCCCTGGCGATCATCTATCTGGATCTGGACGGGTTCAAGGAGATCAACAACGGGTTCGGGCACGCCGCGGGCGACGCCTTGCTGAAGATGGTGGCGGCCCGCCTGAAAGCGACCGTGCGCGCCGACGATACGGTGGCGCGCCTCGGCGGGGACGAGTTCGTCATTCTGCTGCGCCTCACTGACGCCGACGATGCGGCACAGGTGGCCGTGAAAGTCATTGCGGCGGTGGCGCGGCCCTATCTGATCGAGGGCAAGGCCGCGAGCGTGACCATCAGCGCCGGCATCGGGCTGTATCCCGTTCATGGCGAAGACCCCGACGCGCTGATGAAGAGCGCAGACCGTGCCCTGTATGAAGCCAAGCGTTCGGGCAAGAACGATTACCGCATGGCGACTTCTTGACTACTTGACCGGTTCCACCGTCGAGTCGTGCATCCAGCCGCTGTCTTCGTTCTTGTACCAGCGCATCACCATCCCGGTCTTGCGCAGCTCCGGCGTGAGGCGGACCTGGATCCATTCCTTGTCGCGGGCGAGCACCGTGAGGACCGTGCCGCGCGGGACGAGCACCAGGACTTCTGCGCCCGAAGACGAGGCCATGTGGACGTTGGCGTAGCTGGTCGGCACCCTGACTCGTTCGGATGGCGCCTGGCTTGCCGCAGGCTGCGACACCAGCAACAGGACGACGCTCAGCAGGAGGAACACGGGCCGCATCTGCGGTAGTCAACACCCGTCCCTGCCGCATGTCAAGGTATCGGGTTGACAGTCGAAACCTCACAGGCGCATCCTCTCCGCCGGAGAGTCAAGATGCGCGCCCAGACCTCACTCGTCACCATCGCGGCCGTGGCCGTCGCGACGGCGCTTCTCAGGCCGGTTGAAGCGCAACCCAGGATCGAGTTGCCCGTGCAAAAGGTGGATATGGGTGACTACGAGGTGGTGGAGAACTGGCCCCGGCCGCTGCCCGATGGCGATCTCTCGCACGCGGGGTGGACGTGGGGCTCCGGCGCGGGCGTGCTGGCGGAAACCCCCGACAAGGTGTGGGTGGCACAACGCGGCGAAATTCAACTGCCGCCAGGCGCGACGCCGTGGATCTGTCCCTGCCTCTTGAACCCTCGCCGCACGAATACCGGGCGCCGCCCGTACTCCGGAAAAGGCTACACCTACGACATGCGAAGGCACCACCTGGTCTTTGCGGTCGATCGGGATGGCAATACGATCGAAGAGTGGCTGCAGCACGATCGGCTGCTGGCGCCACCGCGGGGCTCCGGACTTGGCGAGGTCGGGCGCGGCCCTCATAAGCTGCTGTTCAATCCGTACGATCCGGAGAAGCACCTCTGGATCGTGGACGACGATCAGCACATCATCAACATCTTTACGAACAAGGGCGTGCTGCTGCGGACGATGGGCGAGCGGGGCGTGCCCGGGCGCGGCCCGAACAATTTCAACCGCCCGACCGACATTGCCTGGCTGCCCGACGGCACCTTCTTCGTGGCCGACGGCTACGCCGGCACGCGCGTCGCGAAGTTCGATCGCACGGGAAAATTCGTCAAGGACTGGGGGCGGCCGCCGGTCGATCCGAACAAGCCCGGCCCGTACGAGTTCTGGTCGGTGCACAGCATCGGGATCAGCCGCGACCGGCGGCTCTTCGTCGCCGACCGCGAGCACCATCGCATGCAGGTCTTCGACGAGGACGGCAAGTTCCTGGAGATGTGGCCGACGGGTTACGACTCGGCGATCCTGGCCCACATCGTGACGCAGGATGACTTCATCTGGATGGCCGACTGGACGACGGACCGGCTGCTGAAGTACGACCTCAACGGCCGGTACATTCTGGACATCGGCGGGCATGGACCTCAGCCGGGACAATTCGACGGCGTCCATCAGATCAGCGTCGATCAGGAGCGCAATTTGTACGTCACCGAAGTCGCCAACGACCGCTCGCAGAAGTTCCGTCCAAAGCCCAACGCTGATCCTGCGAAGATCGTGGGTCCGATGGTGGGCGGCTGGCCCGGGCCGGCCAAGTAACACCAGCGGCAGCGTGATGATGTAGTCGGGCTCCCCGAGCTGCCAGCCTT
>JANOZI010000918.1:0-2811 GCA_031429375.1 Acidobacteriota bacterium
CGCCAACTCCGGGACGCAGCGGCCGCTGAAGTTCGCGAAGTACCATCCGCAATTCGGATGGGAACCGCTGGTGGTCACCGCCCAGCGGGTCAGTGAGCATCGGCAGGATCACAGTCTGCGTGAGGAGGTGCCCCTCGACATGCGCGTGGTGCGCGTGCCGATGCTGAACGACCGCATCGGCGCAGTCGCCGGCACGCTCGGTCTTGGCGTGATGAAGCGCGAGACCATTGCCGAGGGCATCAGCTGGCGCCTCCGCAACCGGTGGCGAAGCCCCGACCTCTATGCCCTGTGGCGCCCGACGGCGCGGCGAGCGGCGATGAAGCTCTATCGAGAGGTCGGCTTCGACGCCATCTACGCGACCGGATTTCCCTGGACCAGCCTGCTGACCGGCATGGATGTGTCGAAGCTGACCGGCAAGCCGCTGGTGGCCGATTTCCGGGATTTGTGGGCGAGCGAAGACCTCTTCAAGCCGGAGGATATTGCCCGCGATCAAGCGCTCGAAGCGCAAGTGGTCGCGCACGCCGCGGCCGTGCTGTCGATCTCGTCGACGATGACGGCGCGAATGATCTCCACACACCCGCAGGCGAATCCGGCGAAGTTCTACACGATTCCCAACGGCTACGACCCGTCGGACATGGGCAAGGCCACGCCGTGGCCCCGCAAGCGTTTCCGCATCGTCTACACCGGGGTGTGGAAAGAGGGCTATGGGCTCGACGGGCTGTACGATGCCATCGAGCATCTCGCGAAAACGGACCCGGCGCTGCTGTCGAACGTCGAAGTGATGTGCGCAGGCTTCGAGCCGGGGCCGGCGCATCGGCGCGGACTGTCGGACTACATCGACGAGTTGGGCGTGCTCAGCCACGACGACGCGGTGGGATTGATGCGCTCGGCCGACGTGCTGTTCATGCGCAACTTCGACGGCTCGCAGCAGGAATGGTGCCTGCCTGGGAAGATTTTCGAGTACCTGGCCACGGGACGGCCCGTGCTGGCGGTCACCGATCCGGCCGGCGAAGCCGGAAGGATGATCAACCGCATTGGCGGTGGTGTGGTGCTCAGTCCCTCGGATACCGAGGGCTTGCGTCGCGTACTGGCTGAAGCGATCCGCGCCGGCGCGCTCGTCACGCCGCCGCAGGATCAGTCGTTGTTGAAAGCGTTCGAGCGGCCCGCGCTGACGAAGTTGCTGGCGTCGGTATTCGAGACCGTTACGCGCCAGCCGGCAGTGGCGTAACCCGCGTCTCGCTCCGCATCGCGGGCACCGGACGCCCGGCGATTGCCGCTTCGACGATCTGCCAGAGCCGCGCCACACGGCCTTCCATCGCAAAGTGGGCTTCGACGTGCGTCCGCGCCGCGCGCCCCATGCGGGCGGCGAGCACGGGATCCTGGATCAGCCGGATCAGGCCGCGCGCCATTCCGTTCACGTCGTGCTCGTCGACCAGTAGTCCGGTCTCGCCGTCGATCACCACATCGCCAATGCCGGCATGTCGTGTCGCGACGACCGGCAAGCCGCTCGCGCCGGCTTCCATCACCGCGACCGGCGTGCCTTCCGAGTCGCCGTTCATGGCCACGACGGAATGTTGCACGAAGCAGCGCGCGTGCTGCAGTTCGTCGCGGATGGCGTGATGCGGCTGCTGGCCGAGAAACGCCACGGCCTCGCCGAGGCCGAGGGCCGAGGCCAGGTCGCGGCAGGCGCCCAGCAAAGGTCCATCGCCGATCAGCCGCAGCCGTGCTTCGGGATGTTGCCGCAACACTTCGGCAAACGCGAGGAGCGTCAGGTGGGGCGCCTTCTTGTCGACCATGCGGCCGGCGGCGACGATCACGGGTGGGGCGCCGGCAGGATCACCGGGCGTGAAATCGGCGCAGTCGACACCGCACGGGCAGTAGTGCACGCGATCCGGCGGCGCGCCCATCGCAATCAACCTGGCGCACATGTCGTGCGACACGCCGACAATCGCTGCGGCCGCGTCGAACAGGCGCGCATACCCGTGGACATGTTCGGCCAGCACCGAGCGAACGCTGGCATCGTAGCCGTGAAAATGCACGATCAGCGGCAGCCGCGCGCGCACGCACGCCTCGAGCACGCGCACACCGGTGGGGCCGTACTGCGCCACCACGGCGGCCGGTCGCTCGCGGAACGCCGCCAGGTACCCTTGCGTGACTTCTTCCTCCCACGGTTGCCGGCGAATGGTCCGAACCATCTTGCGCCACGCGGCTGGCAGCAGGCCGGTCGCAAGAGCGGGACCTGACGCCAGCGCCGGGATCTGTCCGTGCACGGGAATCACCGTGGCCGGGAGCCGTTCCATCTGGGCGCGAATGAACGTCGTGGACAGGTCCGACTCTCCGGGCACGACCATGTACACCGTCGGCGCGGTCGTCATTGCGGCCTGCCCTCTTGCACGACGCGCCGGTACATCTTCAACGTCTCTTCGACGACCACCTCATCAGAAAACGCGTCGCAAGCGCGTTGCCTGGCTTTCTGCCCCATCTCTTTCAGTCGTTCGCCGTCGGAGAGGCGCTGCAACGCCCCCGAGAGCTCGCCGGGCCTGGTCATGTCGAGCGTAACGCCGCCGTCGCCGATGATCCATTTCGTCACCGGGTATTCGTGGCCCAGGCAGGGCACACCGGAAGCCATGGCTTCGAGAAACGCGATGCCAAACACCTCATCCACCGCGCACAGGACGAACGCGTCGGCCGTCCGGTAGATGTCCGGCATCTCGTGGTGATCGCGGTCGGCAAGAATCACGAGCCGATCGCCGAGCAGCGACCGGCCCCATCGAATCAGCGCTTCGGTCTCGCGCTCGACCGCGCCGGCGA
>JANOZI010000919.1:0-2382 GCA_031429375.1 Acidobacteriota bacterium
ATGCTGGCCGAGGCGATGGTGATCGAAGAAGCGCGCGTGATGCCGCCCGCGCCGCCGGCCGGCACCACCAACGACGCCACCAACCCCGGTGGGCAGCTGCCCGGCACGTACCCGACCGAGAAGGCGAAGCTCGAGGCAGCGTTGCCGAAATTCCTGGCGGCCGCCGATGCCTATCCGTCCAGCGACGCGGGCATCATGGCGCGTTACCACGCGGCCACCGTCCTGGTGTCGCTCGGGCGCTTCGACGAAGCCGGCAAACAGTACGACCAGGTCATTGCCTCCGGGTCCGGCGTCGTCGCCCGCACGGCGCGGCTCGGCAAGGCCGAAGCGCAATTGCGGGGGGGCCAGTACGACCCGGCCATCGCCACCTTCAAGGAGCTGGCCGAACAGAAAGACGGCCCGCTGCCGCCAGACGCCTTGCTGTTCGAGCTGGCGCGCGCCTACAAGCTGGCCGGCAAGGCCGACGATCAGAAGAAGGCGCTGACCCAGATCGTGGAGCAGCACGCCGAATCGCAGTTTGCGGCCGAAGCCCGCGCCGAACTCGCGAAGATCAAGGGCTAGCTAGTTTTTCCGCACCCGCCGCACGAACGTAAAATCCGCCGAAGGGGACAAGGTGACCCCCTCGATGTTCGTCCGGGACACGGCGACGTTGGTCTTGTACCAGAGGCTGATGTACGGCGCATCTTCCGCAATGCGCTTCTGCGCCTCTCCGTACAACCGGCGGCGATCGCCATCGGTCGGCGCCAGCATCGCCGCGTCGATCAGCCGATCGACCTCCGGGTTCTCGTAATACCCGCGGTTGAAGCCCGACGGCGGCATTTGTTTCGAGTGGAACACGCGCCGCAGCATGTCGGGGTCCGACACGCCGACCCACTGCAGGGTGAACAATTGAAAGTTGCCCTTGAGCACGTCGGCGTAGAGCGTTGCGAACTCGTACGATCGAACGTCGAGCTCGATGCCCACCTGCTTCAGGTCCTGTTGGATCACCGCCGCCTGCAGCCTGATGAACTCGTTGGTCGAAACCTTGAGCGTGAGCCGGAGGCGGGGGAGCGGCCCGTCGCCGTCCGGGTCGCGATAGCCCGCTTCTTCCAGCAACGCTGTCGATTTTTCGATGTCGTGCGAAAACTGGAAGACGTTCGACTCGAAGGCCCACGACACCGGCGGCAGGATGCCGATGGCCGGCCGCGCCAGGCCGCGCCGTAGATAGTCGACAATCGCCTGGCGATCGACGGCGTAGCCGATCGCATGGCGCACGCGGCGATCCGACAACACCGGGTCGCGCATGTTGAAGCCAATGTAGGCGTAGTCGGTGCCGGGCGATTCGGCCACCGTCACTGACTGTTCCCTGGCGAGCTGGTAGACCACGTCCGGCGCGAGGTCGTTCACGACCAGGTCGACCGTGCCCTTGCGCAGCTCCAGCGCGCGCATGATCTCGTCGGGCACGACCTTCAGCACCGCCCCCTCGTTCGCCGGCGCGCCGCCGAAATAGCCGGGGAACGCCTTCAGCTCGAGCTTGTCGTCCACCGAGAAGCGGACGAACTGATACGGCCCGGTGCCGACCGGATGGTCTCGCAGCCCCGGGCCCGCGCCCTTCGGCACCACCGGCATCACCAGTTGAATGGGGAAGGAGCCGAACGGTTCCTTGAGGGTGAAGCGCACCGTGTACGGATCGATCGCGGCGACCTTGTCGAGCGTGCGATACGCGCCCTTGCGCGCCGACAGGAAGGCGGGATCGATGAAGCTGCCAAACGTGTACACGACATCCTCGGCGGTCAGCTCGTGGCCATCGTGAAAACGCACCCCGTGGCGAAGATGCACCACGTAGGTCAGCGGATCGGGCTGTTCCCAGTGCGTCGCGAGCGCCGCCGAGACGCGCAGCTCGCCATCGAGCGAGAGCAGGTTGTCGTAGATCAGCTGATGCGCACGCTGCGAAGTTTCGTCAGTCCCGACCCGCGGGTCGAGGTTGTTGGGCGAGCTGAGCACGGCGATGGTGATAACGCCGGGCGAAGACGCAGCTGTCGAGCACGCTTGAAAACAAACAAGGCTCGATATCGAAATGCACCACACGGAAGCTCGGAAACACGGAAGCACAGACTTTCTTTTTTTCACAGCCAAAATGTCTTTCTGTGTTTCTGTGATTCTGCGTTTCTGCTTGCCCTGAGCGACGCTCGCGTTTTCGCGAGCGGAGTCGAAGGGTGTGATGCATTCATTCGCGGGCTCCGCTAGTCCAGCGAGTTCTTAAAGTCCTGCAGTATCTGCAGGGCGTCGATCGGCGTCGTCCTGTTGATATCGATTTCCCGGATTCTTTCGCGCAGCGTTTCGTCCGCCGGCGACGCCCCCTGGAACAACCCGAGCTGCTGTTGCGCGACCGGCGGCGCGCCG
>JANOZI010000920.1:0-3624 GCA_031429375.1 Acidobacteriota bacterium
GCGTGCCCTCGTCGCGCGTGATCGCGACCTGCGCCATGTGCACCCGTGGGCTTCGCGTGATCGCGGTGTGAATGACTCGCGCCGCGGCGGCGGCCAGCGTGTATGGGCCCGGCGGCCACAATCGCGCCACCCGTGCATCCAGGCGCGCCAGTTGCGCGGCGGACAGGACCTGCGTGGCACAGCGCCCGGCGATCGAGGCTTCATCCCACGGAACGATCACGTGGTGCGGCGGCCGTCCCACCACCGACAGTGAAATATCCGACGGCGCGGCGGCGGCTTCGAGTGCGGTCACGGTCACGACCGCGGAACGCAGCCCTTCGGGCGCCGACCCGAACAGTCGCGCGCGCGCGATGCCCAACTCGTTGACTCCTCGCTCGACCATCGATGACTGCGACGCACCGGCGCAAAGCAGTGGCGCGGCAAGGTTCAGCCCCGCGACGCGCTTCAACAGCGCCAGGTCCGCCTCGTCTTGCCAGTCAGCAGACGGCGGACCGAAGCGATCAGCGAAGATCACGGCCACTGCCCCGACCACCGCGGCCACGTCGCTCGTGCCCGACAGCGCGGTGGTGTAGCCATCCACCGGACCCGATTGCGCGACGTCCAACGCCTTGCCGGCGGCGACATTCGCCATGTCGTCGACGAGGACGATGCGCGAGACGATGTCGGCGGCAGCCAGTTGCCGCGCCACCGCGCCGCCGACATCACCGGCGCCAAGGATAACGATCGTCGCCACGCGCACTATTCTATAGGCATGGCGCGAACGACTTTGATTACAGGCGGCTCTCGCGGTATCGGCTACGCGCTTGCGGAGGCGTTGCTACGCAGTGGCGATCATGTGGCCTTCACCGGCAC
The DNA here is from genome assembly GCA_031429375.1 of Acidobacteriota bacterium. Taxonomy (GTDB): domain Bacteria; phylum Acidobacteriota; class Vicinamibacteria; order Vicinamibacterales; family UBA2999; genus 12-FULL-67-14b. Next base: position 853 of record JANOZI010000920.1, read on the forward strand.
CTCGACCGACGGCGTGATGCGCGCCGAACACGCGCTCGCAGCGGCGATCGGCGACCCCGGCCGGATCACCGGCATCGTCTGTGACGTCCGCGACGCGGCCTCGGTTGAACGCGCGGTTCGCACCGCCGCCGAGCGCTTCGGCGGACTCGACGCGCTCGTCAACAACGCCGGCGTCGGCGTCGGCGTGCCGATCGCCGACATGCCTCATGACGAATGGGAACGCATCATCGGGACCAACCTCACCGGCGTGTTCAACTGCTGCAAGGCCGCCATTCCGCTGCTGCGCGCCCGTGGCGGCGGCTGGATCGTGAACGTCAGCAGCCTGGCCAGCAAGAACCCCTTTATCGGCGGCGCGGCATACTGCGCGTCGAAGGCGGGACTGAACGCCTTCAGCGAAGCGCTGATGCAGGAGCTGCGTTACGACAACATCCGCGTCACCTACGTGCTGCCGGGGTCGGTCGCGACCGGGTTCTCCGGCCGCACGGCTGAGACGGGCGCCGACTGGAAACTGTTGCCCGAAGATGTCGCGCATGCCATCGTGGACGTGATGAATCACCCGGCCCGTAGCCTGCCGAGCCGCATCGAGATTCGCCCCTCACGGCCGAAGAGTTAAGAGTTCAGAGTTAAGAAGGGTTGTGTGATCGCGGACCGCTATCAGCCGCTCGAGCCGCCGCAGGGCGGCGCGCCCATTCGGGCCCGCGACATGCAGACCGCGCAGACCGTCGTGCTGCAGGCGGTGAGGCCGCTCGACCAGCGGCTGGTCGGCATCTTTCATCCCTCGCTCATCACCATCTTCGATATTTTTTTCCAGGGCGGCGCGCGCCTGGCCGCATGCGAGTTCGTGCCTTCGAAGACCCTTCGCATCGTGATGAGCGGCCAGCCGCTGAACGCGAAGCGCGCGGCAGAAATCGTCGCAGAGGTCGCGAATGGGGTCGCCGAGCTGCATAGCCGCGGCCTGACGCATGGGGGGATCTCGGTCGATTCCGTGCTGCTGACCGAAAAAGGTAAGGCCAAGCTGAGTCTGGTCAACGCCGTCGACTCGACCGAAGACGAGGACCTGCGGCAGCTGGTCGCGTTGATGAGCGACGTCACCGGCAAAGAGCATCCGGAGCTCGCGGCGATGACGTCCGCGGTCATCCTGGCCGCGCACCTGCGAAGCCACGGCACCCCATAAAGGGGTGCCCTACGAAATCATCCCTGGCCGCGCACCTGCGAACTGGCCAGGTGGGGACAAACCTTTAGGTTTGTCCTTCTAGCTGACCGCGAACAGCCACTTCGGCATGTCGACGTTGCCGCCGGTCACGAGCGCAATCACGCGCTGCCCCGGCGCCGAGGCTTTGCCGGCGATCACCGCCGCTGTCGCCGCCACGCCCGCGCCTTCGACGATGAGGTGTTCTTCGGCGGCCAGCCCGCGCATTGCCCGCACCAGGTCGTCTTCACTCACGGTGACGACGTAGTCGACCACCTGCTTGACCAGCGGAAATGTGATCGACTCGGCTTCGAGATTGCCGGTGAGGCCGTCGGCGAGCGACGCCCGCGGCGTAATCCCGGTAATCCGGCCGGCCTCGAGACTCAGCGTGAAGGGCGCGGACGCCTCGACCTCGACGCCGACGATGGTCACGCGCGGCGCCGCGGCTTTCACGATCAGCCCGACGCCGCTCGCCAGCCCGCCGCCGCCAAGCGGCACGACCAGCACGTCGAACGACGGCATCGCCTCGATCAGGTCGAGGCCCACGGTGCCGGCGCCGGCGATCACATCCGGGTGGTTGTACGGCGAAATGTACGTGGCGCCCTCGGCCTCGGCAAACTCGCGCGCTTTGGCTTCCGCCACGTCGTAGTTCTCACAGTCGCCGTGCAACACTGCGCCGTGCCGCCGGATCGCGTTCTTCTTGGTCTCGGGCGCGCTGGCGGGCGTGAAGACCACGCACGACAGGCCCAGCTTCTCGGAGACGAGGGCGAGCGCCCGGCCGTGGTTGCCGGCCGAGGCCGTCACGACCGTCAGCGCAGGCGACGACAAACCTTTCTTGTCCGCCGTAGCGCCTTGCGCGAAGGCGGAAGGTTTGTCGCTGTTCTCAATGAGTTTCAACACCGCATTGAACGCGCCGCGGATCTTGAACGAGTGCGTGAGGTTGAGCGACTCGAGCTTGAGGAACACGCTGCCGTCGGCAATCGACGACAGCCACGGCGAATGCTGGAGCGGCGTTGGCTGCAGGTGCCCGGCGAGGCGCCGGCGAGCGTCGTAAATGTCGAGCGCGGTCGGTAGCATCAGCTTCCTTGCAGCAGCTGCGGCAGCTGCGTCACGAATGCGGAACGGGCCAGCACCTGATCGACGCCGGCCAGCCTGGCGCTGGCGATCAGGTCGGCCTGCACGTGCGACACGAAGCCGATTGTGGTCACCGCCGCGAGCGCCGGGTCGGCCTTGAGCGCCGCCACCGCTTCGAGCGGGCGCACCCGCTGGCTGTTGAGATCGAGAATCACCAGGCGGGGCGATTTGTCGCGCACCGCGGCGACGATGGCTTCGGGCGAGCGCGCAAAGGCAATCTCGACCCCCAGCGCCTTCGCCGCGCTCGAAATCCTCGACGAGAACATCAGGTCGTCCACCCCCACAATCACCATCGCCCTGTTATCCTAACCCTGATGATCTTCGAAAGCGCAGCCGCGGGCGTGTTCATGAAGAACGGGTTCATCCTCGGCTGCGAGCGCACCCGCGAGGCGGTTTACATCGATCCCGGAGACGAAGTCGGCCAGCTGCTCGACTTCGTGGCCGCCGAG
>JANOZI010000921.1:0-7242 GCA_031429375.1 Acidobacteriota bacterium
CTCGTTGGGATTGACCATGAACAGGCCCGCGGTCAGAGAGGCGATCAGGGCCATGGCGAGTGCGGCGGCGACGATTTCGGGCGGCGACTCGCTCCGGATGTTCATGATGAGCATCCAAATCGAGAACAGTTCAGCGAGTACGAGCACGAGGAACACCGGCAAACCGGGGAGACCGTTATGGGCGCGTTCGCGAATCATGGACTGGGGTCCTCCTTGAGACGATTGCATTATGATATCACTTAGATATCTCTGTCAAGACTCTCCGATCACAGATTCTGATCGTGTTTGGCGACGCGAGTGTGGGGATGCTGACGGGATGACGTCCTGATTTCTGCGTCAGCCGGGGCCGCTCGTGTGTGGCACAATCCCGCGCGAGGTACGCAAATGCGACAAGCCCTTGTGTTAGCAGCGGCAATACTGGCGACGGGCAGCGACGGCCTGACGCAAAACGGCGCGGGCAGCGGTCCGCAGTCCATCGATCGGTACGTGCTCGTGACGTCGACCGTGCCGTCGATCGCCGGGCAAGCGGCGCATATTTATCTGCGCGAACGTGCCGGCGCCGCTCTGGTCTCCAGCGGCACCGTGCCGGCAGACCGCGTGGTCCTGTTCATCCACGGCGCCGGCACTCCGGCCGAAGTGGCGTTCGACACACCCAGCGGCGACCACAGCTGGATGGCGTACCTCGCCAATGCCGGCTTCGATGTCTTCTCCATGGACACCACCGGCTACGGCCGCTCGACGCGCCCCTGGCCAATGGACGACCCCTGCAATCTTTCCGCTGAACAGCAACAGCAGTTCGTGCCGGCGTTGATCGCGGCGCCGTGCAAGGCGTCGTACCCGGGACAGCTGACCAACATCGACTCCGACTGGCACGACATCGATGCCGTCGTCGACTACATTCGCAAGCTGCGCAAGGTCGAGAAGGTCAGCCTGGTAGCGTGGTCGCTCGGCGGGCCGCGCGCGGGCGGTTACGCGGGCCAGCACCCTGAGAAAGTGAACCGGATGGTGCTGCTCGCGCCGGCGTACGGCCGGACCGCCGCGGCCGCGGCGCCAGCGTTGCCCAACCCCGGCACGGTCTTCAATACGCAGTCACGGACGGAGTTCATCGCGAACTGGGATCGACAGGTGGGATGCCCGAGCCAATACGATCCCGCGGTGCGCGACGCCGTGTGGGCCGACATGCTGGCGTCCGATCCGGTCGGCGCCACGTGGGGCACGGGCGTTCGCCGCGCGCCGTCGACCACAACCTGGGGTTGGAACGCCGCGATGATCGGCGCGACGAAGATCCCGACCATGTTCATCGCCGCCAAGGAGGACAAGCAGGTCCCGCAAGATCGCGTGCGCGCCGCGTACGACGACCTCGGCGCGACCGACAAGGTGTTTGTGGACCTGGCGTGTTCGTCGCACAACGCGATGTGGGAGCGGAACCACCTGCTGATGTTCAGCGCGTCCCTGCAGTGGCTCACCACCGGCGCAGTGGGCGAGACCCGCACAGGAGTGATCAAACTAGGTTACTAGACTTCACAGAAGACCAGGAGATCAGGAGGGATTGATCAAAATACTCCTGACCTCCGCCTGACCTCTGTCAGCCATACGGGATGTCACGCGTCAAATGACGGGCACAAGGGATCCGCGACAACTCGGGATATATCCCCTTCGACCAGGCGTACTTCCAATTCGAGGTGGAGAACCGGCTCCAAAGCCAGTGGACGCCCAGCCTCACATCAGGGGAAGACTTGGTCGTCCTCGCAGGCCAGTGCAACGACAGGGGTCAGCGGCAGCATGACGGCGACGCGCGTCCCCAGCGCCAGAGAGGCGATCTCCACGCGGCCGCGGAAATGCCGGACCCGATCCCGCAGGCCTGCCAGGCCGACGCCTACCGCTCCGCCCGCCTGACCGGCCACGATATTGGGGGCGATGCCACACCCCCGATCGGTAATCTCGAGCAACACCCAATCAGGAGTGCGATGAAGCATGATCTCCGCGGTGTCGCTCCCGGAGTGACGATAGATGTTGGTGAGCGCTTCCTGGGCCACCCGGAACAACGTCAGTTCGATCGGCCCGGGCAGGCGACCCACATGCGGCTGAATGCGCACCGTAACAGCGACCCCGCTGCGCCTGGCGAATCCGTCGGCAAACCAAGGCAGCACGACCTCCAGCCCGAGCTGCTCGAGCATCGGTGGGTGCAGCAGGTAAGATTGCGTGCGGATCTGTTGCAGGGCCGCGTCGAGCAGCTTGCCGCTCTCGCGCAACGCCTCGAACAACTGCGGCGTGCCGCATGGTTCGGCCAGCCGCCGCGCGTTATCCAGGGCCATTGCCGCCGCACCGAGTGTCTGCACCGTGCCGTCGTGCAGCTCGCGCGCGATGCGCCGGCGCTCCTTATCCCGGATCACAGTCGCGGCGAAGCTGGTCGCCAGGCGCTTATGGATCGATAGGCGCGCCTTTTTCGACCTCATGGGTGTCTCTTTTCTGTCCCAATTCACGCACGCAGCCGTGTTGGACGCCATGGCTTTGCCAGGTTTCCTCCAAGGACTGTCACCGGGGGGAGGTGTAGTCGAGGGGAGTTTGGACTGCCTCCGCCGACTCTGCAATCCGGAACACCCCAAATCGGCGCCGGAAATCCATGCGGGTCTATCTAAAGGAGTTTTTGGACCCGCGCCTGACCCGGCTAATGACGCTCTCGCTTATCCGGCGGCTGTTTTTCTTGATTTCCTTGATGGTCACGGTGATCGCAGCCGTGTGCGAGGAGGGCAATCCATCGCTCGCGCGGAACGGTAAACCGATCGCGGCTCTCGGCGCCGCGCTTCCGTGTGTAGGTAAACGCTCCGGTCGCCGTATCGAGCACGATGCGGCCCGTGGATGGCGGCGTCACGACCTGGAAGGTCAGGCGATCAAAGAATTCCCGGGTCTTCTGGTCCGAAAACCCGTACTAGAGGAGGGCTTCGATCGCAGTTGCACCGGTGGATGCGATGATGATGCCGCGCCGGATCGCGTAGCGAACGAGTCCCGCCGTGTGGTGGATGTTCAACTTGGACATCACGCGAGCGCGATACGACTCGATGGTGTTGTCGGATAACGCCATGATCCTGGCGATTTCCTTCGTCGTCTTTCCCTCCGCGACCAACTGGACCACTTGGCGCTCCCGCGAGTTCAAGGGATCACCCGCGGCTTCCCCGCCAGTCAGGTACGCGTCGACGACCACGCCCGACACCGTGGGACTGAGATACGTGCCGCCGCCTGCCACCTCCCGGATGGCCTGGATCAGTTCCACCGCCGCCTGGGTCTTGACGACATACCCGCGAATGCCGGTTCGCAGCGCCGCGACAATCAGGTCTTCTTGGACATGCCCGGCGACCAGGACGACACCAGTACGGCTCTTGGCTTTCAGAATCTGGTGCGCGGCGTCGATACCGCTCAATTCCGGCATGTTCACGCCGAGTACGGCGATGTCAGGTCGCGTCCGCGCGGCCATGCTTACCGCTTCCTGGCCGCTGCCCGCCTCGGCCACGACCTCGAACTCCTCCTTCTCGAGGAGCAAGCGCATGCCTTGCCGTACCATCCGATGTTCGTCCGCGAGTAACAGGCGCAGTTGCATCGATGCTCCAGGGACGGGTTAGCGGAGAAGGGCTCGCCGCGGCGACATCGGGCGCACGGCCGCCTCGCTGCTCACGCACACCTTCGCCGAAATATTAGTGCAATGGTTCCGGCCAGACGTACGCAAATTGTGATCCAACGAAATACCTGTGATCCCACGCAGAAAACCAGCATGCTCGGTTCGCACTCCGACTGGCGGCAGCATTTTGTCTGCGCCCGAGCCGAACCGTCAGATCTCATAGGAGACCAAAAGGTCAGGAGAATTTAATCAAGCTTCTGCGTCGCTAGTCGAAGCCGATCTTCAGATCGGCGACCAGCGGTAGATGATCGGAGGCCATTAACGCCATCCGATCGCGCGGCAGGCTGACCTTCAAGACCTCGACCTTGCCCTCGTAGTAAATGTGATCGAGGTGCAGCAGCGGGAAGATGCCCGGATAGGTGCGCCGCCTCCCGCTCAGATGCTTGCTGAGGTCGATGCTCTGAAGCTTCTCGGCGAGCACATCGGTGGCGCCGAGGTGGCGGGCCCACTCGTTGAAGTCGCCGAGCACGATCTTCGGTCCGACGACGCGCTTGTCGTGCACGAGCGTGGCCAGCCGCACCGCCTGGTGGCGCCGCTCGAGGAGCGAAGTGCCGAGGTGCACGTTATAGAAATGCAGCGTGTCGTCTTCCATCGCGAGGTCGACGCGCTGGACGCCGCGGTGCTCGCAGGTCTTCCACGTCAGGTCGTGCTGCGAGTGATGGCGGATCGGGAAGCGGCTGAGGACCACGTTGCCGAACAGGGCGGTGCGCAAATGGCGGGTGGGAGCCATCACCCAGCCCATGCCGAGCGCGGCGCCGAGCTCCGCGGCCTGGCCCGGCTTCAACGGGGTGGCCCCGATCACTTCCTGGAGCGCGACGATGTCGGCGTCGATGCTCGCGAGCACGGCGGCGATGCGCTCGAGCCTGGTGCGGCCGTCGAGCCCCCGCGCCTTGTGGATGTTGTAGGTGGCGACGCGCACCGTCCGCGTCCGCTTTGACTCCTCCGTCGGCATCGCCTTCCATCCTACCAGCAAGACATTCGCCTACGCTCGGAGCAACGCATGCGAGCTACGGCGCGATGGCCCGCCGAGAGCGAAGCTGCGGAGGCGGGCCAAAAGGGGTTAGTCTGTGGCCATGGCCAAGCTGACCAGCGAGCGCGAACTGACCTGTCCCTGCTGCAGCGCCGTGCTCACGGTGGATCTCAACCTGGGGCGCATTGTCAGCCACGAAGCGCCGCCGAATCCCGACCGGCCGGAGCTCGATAACGCGCAGAAAATCCTGGCCGCGCAAGCCGCGAAACGCGACGCGCTGTTCGAGCAGTCGGTCGAGCACGAGAAGACCAAGGGCGACGCGCTGTCGAAGCGCTTCGAAGAGGCGCTGAAGGAAGCGAAGAAGGAGCCGGCGACGAAACCGCTGCGCGGATTCGACCTCGACTGAGTTACCGCGTCCGCGCCCGGCGACGACTTCATGCCGTGAATTCCGGCGGAATCGGCGTCCACTTCTCGCGGCCGCGATAGTAGATCGGCTTCCGGTCATTATGCGCCTTGCGATAGGCGCGATATTTCCGCAACAACATTCGGTACCGCCGGATCGAGCTCTTGATCTTCTTGTGCGGGAGATCGATCAGCATCTGCTCGACCTTCCACACGTTGGTCGTCGCGAGGCGCCACTCGTAACGGCCCATGGCGTCGGCAAGGTTCGCCACGCCGAACCCTGTGACGCGCCCGCTGTAATCGACGTACGGGTCGATGTAACTGCGCGCGAGCGCCCGGGTCGAGCGGAACACCGGCTTGCGACCGTGCAAGCCGGGATCCCGCGACCGCGCGACCGACCCCCATCGTCCCTGGCGCTGGTAGATGAAGATGACGTGGTCGAGCCAGTCCTGCGACTCGAGGCTCATGACGAGCGGCGGGTAGCCGTGCTGCTCGAGCACGACGGCGGCAAACAGCGCGGCCTCCATGCAGTGCGCGGTCTTCCGGCGCGCGACCGGACGAAAGCTGCGCTGGGTCGGGCCGGCTTGTTCCGTGTTGTACGGCAACGCGTTCAACCAGCGCTGCACCTTCAACGGCGTGTTGAGCCGAGCGATGAGCGCGCGTTCAGCGCGCGAGAAGCGCGGTGGCGAGCTCATCGGCAATGGTCGCAGCGGTCCAATCGTTGCTGTCGTGGATGGCAACGATGCGCCCCCGCGGATCGATCACCGCGGTCCGCAGGTTATGGGTGATGGTGCCGTTCTTCTCGCGGATCACGTTGACGCCGAATGTCGCCGCGAGCCGATCGACTACGGCCGCGTCTGCCGTGGCGAAACGCCACACGACCGGATCAGCTCCCAATGTGGCGGCATGCGCGCGCAGCACCGCGGGCCGATCGTTCGTCGGATCGAAACTGATCGACAGCAACCGCATCGTGCGCTTGCGCCCAGGATCGGCCCTGATGATCTGCTGTATTTCGGTAAAGCGCCGGTCAACCAGCGGACAAAACCGGGACAGGGGACAGCGCGTATAGATGAATGAGACGACGACGGCCGAACCCCGCCAGTCTGCGAGCGAGATGGTCGCGCCGTTCTGATCGATCAACCTGGTGCCAGGAACGGTGTCGCCGGCCTTGAGCAACACCACGCCGGCGGCAGCAGGAATCGCGGTTGGCGCGTCTTCAGGCAGAGGCGCCGATCCGGTCTTGGTGATGGCCGAGAGCCACGGGCCTGCCGGCGCGACCATCAGCGTGGCGTTGATCAAGTCGCCCGGCGCGCGGTCGCTCAGCAGCGCTGCCTCCTTCACGATGTAGGGCATGGTCATCGCCGGCATGAACCCGGGGATGTCTTCGTGCTTCACCAGGATCTCGTTGGTGTCGGCTTTCACGGCCAGCACCTGGCCGTGCAGCTCGTAGCGGCGCGCCTCCGGTTCGCGGCTGCATCCGGCGCTCGCGATCACCACCGCGAGCAGTAAGATCGTCACTCGATGCATCTCCGCTATCTTAGTGGAACGGATCATCTCCTTCCTACTGACTCACAGCGCGGCTCGATGAACCACTCCCGCGCCGTTCCCGGAACGGCCCCAAGGTCACTCGAATCCATAACCCGTTGAGTGATAGTCTCTGGCGCGGTGATGGCAAACGATTTTGCGTTCGAGATGGCCGCGTCGGCCGTCAGGTTCGGCGCCGGCGTCACCCGCGAGGTCGGGGCCGATCTGGCCGAGCTCGGGGTGACGCGCGCGCTGGTCATCACTGATCCGGTGCTGAGGCGGCTGGCCCCCGTCAACACCGTGATGGAGTCGCTCGAGGCCAGCGGCATTCCGTTCGTGCTGTACGACCGCGTCCGCATCGAGCCCAGCGAAGAGTCGTTTCTCGACGCGATCGCCTTTGCCCGCCAGCATCCGCACGATGCGATCGTGGCGGTCGGCGGCGGATCGTCGATTGATACCGCCAAGGCGGTCAACCTCTACACGACGTATCCACCCGCTGACTTTCTCGACTATGTGAATCCGCCGATCGGCAAGGGCCTGCCCGTACCCGGGCCCCTCAAGCCGCTGATCGCGATTCCGACCACTGCGGGCACCGGCAGCGAAACGACCGGCGTCACGATTTTCGATCTGACCCGCATGCACGCCAAGACGGGTATCGCGAGCCGCCGCCTCA
>JANOZI010000922.1:0-8982 GCA_031429375.1 Acidobacteriota bacterium
CTCCGGTTCGGCAATTCCTTGCGTGCAAGCTCAAGCCGTACTCGGTCCCGAGGCTGGCGATCGAGCCCTCCACAACGGCCACACTCGCTGTTCGCTCGCAGATTTCTGCCGCCACATCGGGCGTGAGCTTCGCACTCGCAGGCCGGCCCATCAGGCCGAGCGCCCGGCTCACACGCGCGTCGGGAAGGAGAGACAGATTGCGGGAATTCTCCAACTGCATCGCCAGAATCTGGCGCAGCGCGCCATCGAAAAACGGATCGCCTGTGGCATTCGAGAACTCTGCCAGCACGATCGTGCTCTTGACCGTGAGGGTGCGTGCGCGAAGTAAATGAGGACCTGCGGCAAGCGCGGCGACGGCCGCCGCCAGCTCGGCGACCGATTGCCACCGGCGTCGCGGGTCTTCCTCCAGGCACCGGCTGACGATGCTCTCCAGCTTTCGTGACGGGACGCGCTTCCGCTGAGACCCGGCCCGCGTGCCGGATAACATTTCGTAGAGGACGCAGCCGAACGAATAGATATCTGCGCGAGCATCAGCCGGCAACCCTGCGCGTTGCTCCGGCGCCATGTAGGCAGGCGTGCCCATTACCATGCTCGCGGTCACCGTTTCATCCTGCGCTGATTTCGCAATGCCGAAATCCAGGACCTTGATTCCGGATCTCGCGATCATGATGTTGCCGGGCTTCAGATCGCGGTGGATGATGCTCTTGTCATGCGCCTCCGCCAGCGCGGCCAGAATCTGCGAGGCATGCAGGAGCGCCGTTTTCATGGGGAACGGTCCGCGTTTCAGCCCTGCCGCGATCGTCTCCCCCTCCACGAGCTCCATCACCAGGTAGTTCGGGCCAACATCGTAGAGCGTGCAGATGTGGGGATGATTCAGCGAGGAAATGGCGCGGGCTTCCCGCCCGAAGCGCTGAATGAATTGCTGGTGCGCGATCTTCACGGCGACAGCGCGGCCTAATCGCGTGTCTACCGCTCGATAGACTTCGCCCATGCCGCCCTCGCCAAGCTTGCTCTCGACACGATACGGCCCCAGGCATGCGCCGGCGCTTAATGGCGTGACCGTCGGGTCCCCCGGCAGGTGTGGAGCGTCGGGCGTCATGGTCGGGCCATCATCCCGTTCTTTCGCAGAGACTGCCAGCCCTCACTTTCAGCGCCCCGCGCTGATGTAGCATCTAACCCCCACGTTCACAGCGATCCTTTGCGGGAGGCACAGATGGCGGCAAATATCGACGGGTTGAAGCTGCAGTTGGCGATGGCGTTTGGACAGGGAGCGGGAGCGATGCTTGCCGAACCCGAGGCGCTCGAACAACTGCTCGCGGAGGAGGGCGAGATGCTCAGGAACGCCGTGAGCAATTGGAACGAGTCCCGCTGGGCGTTTACCCAGCTGGTGCGGACGCTCGGTCAGATGTCCGCTGCGAATGCCGCGGTGGCCGGCACCGCGGAAATCCGGTGGAGCGAGATCTCGAAGTCGCTGGCGGCGGTGATGACGATCTGTCCGTGCTTCGTGGCCGGCGTGCGGCGGCCGGCGCCGCATTCCTGAACTGACGCCGGGCTGAAATGCGGCTGTTGTTTGTCGCGGCGAGCGCCAAGGTCGCCATCGGGATCCTGGCATCGGGCCTGGTCCTCGGGGCGCCGGCGCCGGCCGCGCCGGCGCTGCCGACGTGGTACTACCTCGCGCTGCTGGTGATCTTCCAGCTTTCCGCCGCGTGGTTGTACATTGGCGGCCGCCGCGACGCCCGCGCGCGGGCCCTGGCGACGCTGTTCGTCTTGTTCGCCACGCTCTTCACCGACCGCATCGTCGTCCGCGCCACCGCGCACGCGCCTGACATCGGCGATCGGGTGTTGCTGCTGGTCGCCGCCGTGCAACTGGTCGCGTTCTGTCCTTATGCCTTCTGGCGTTTTGCCTACACGTTTCCTCGCCCGCAGCCCGCCGCCGGTCCCCGCTGGGCCGGGCCGGCGATGGAATTCGCCACGCTCCTGACCGCCTACGTGTTCGTCTTCGGAAATCTGATGGCGTCAACTCCAGGAGCCGAGCGCTGGGGACTCGCGTCCTCGCTCGGGTGGACGTCGCCGAACGACAATCGGGTGTTCTGGCAGACGCTGACCGTCCTGACGCTCGGTTGTTTGTCGCTGCTGATCGTGAAGTGGCGCCGCGCCGCGCTCGCCGAGCGCCGGCGTCTCGCGTGGGTCGTCGTGGGCATCGCCCTGGGCAGCCTCCCGATGCTGGCGCACATCGTGTTGGCGGTCGCGAGTCCGGGCTACGCCGCGTTTTCGGAGCAGCCGGAAATCAGGCGCGCGCTGGGGATCATCCTCACCCTGTTCACGCTCGTGATTCCGCTGACCACGACCTACGCCGTGGTCGTCGAACACGCGCTCGACGTGTCGTTCGTGGTGAGGCGCGCCGTGCAATACGCGCTCGCCAAATACACCGTCGTGGCGGCGATTGCCGGACTGGTGATCGCCGTGGCGGTGATCGCTTACGGCAATCGCTCGCGGCCGCTGAGCGACATCATCGCCGGTTCTCCCGTCGCCGTGGCAATCACCCTGATGCTGGTGGCGCTGTTGCTCTCGCGGCGCGCGCTGTTGAGCGCCATCGATCGCCGCTTCTTCCGCGATCATTACGATGCCCGTCAGATCCTCGTGAACCTGGCCGAGCGCAGCCAGTCGCTCCACAGCGCCCGCGAGGTCACCAACTTGCTGATCACCGAAGTCGGCCGGGCGCTGCACCTCGAACGCGTCACGTTGCTCATGCTCGACGACAGCGGCGAAACGCTCGGGGATTCTCAGGGGCGCGTGCGATCGCTGAGCCTCAGTGGCCCGCTCGGCACGCTGTTGTCGGTGTCGCGCGCGCCGCTCGATGTCGACCTGTCGTCGGCGGGCTCCGCGTTGTCGCACCTGCCCGAAGCCGAGCGGGAGTGGCTGGCGGATGCCGGCGCCCGCCTGATCGTGCCGCTGTTCGGCGTCCGCGACACGCCGATGGGTGTGCTGGTGCTCGGCGACAAGCGCAGCGAGCTGCCATTCACCCAGGAGGACAAACGGCTGATGAGCGCGGTGGCGGCATCGGCCGCGTTGACGCTCGAGCAGAAACTCAGTCGTGAGTCGCCGGACCTTGATACGCCGTCGCATGTGGCCCGCAGCAACGCCGCGCAGTGCGCATCCTGCGGACGGGTGCAGTCCCGCCCGGCGCAACGCTGCCAGACGTGCAGCGGACCACTGCGCGATGCGCTGCTGCCCATCGTGCTGGCCGGCAAGTTCGAAATCGAGCAGCAGATTGGCGCCGGGGGCATGGGCGTCGTGTATCGAGGGCGTGATCTCACGCTCAATCGGCCCGTGGCCCTGAAGGTGCTGCCGCGCGTCGGCGCGGCGGCGGCCGCGCGGCTCCGGCGGGAAGCGCGGGCGATGGCCGCGTTGCAGCATGGCCATCTGGCGGTGATTCATGTCATGGAATCGTGGCGCGGCGCGCCGGTGCTGGTGCTCGAGTACCTGGCCGGCGGCACGCTGGCAGACCGCATTCGCAACCAGGGCCCGCTGCCGGTGAGCGACGTGCTGTCGATCTTTACCGCGATCACCGAGGTGCTGCGCCACATCCACCATGTGGGCTACCTGCATCGCGACATCAAGCCGAGCAACCTCGGCTTCACCTTCCAGCGCGTGCCCAAGCTGCTCGATTTCGGCCTGGTGCAGCTGATTGAAGACGCGTCCGACAACTCCTCGGCGGTGACCGTGACGAGCGGTGCGGTGACGGCTCTGCGCGCCGACAACGGCGATGCGACCCATGCCGGCAACCAGACGCACTCGTCGATCCGGCAGTTCATCGGCACGCCGGCTTACATGTCGCCGGAAGCGATTGCCATGGAGTCACCGGGTCCTTCGGTCGATCTCTGGAGCCTGGCGGTGACGATGTACGAAGCGCTGACGGGCAGGAATCCGTTTCGGGCTCCGTCAGTCGTGGAGACCGTCAAGCTGGTGGTGATCGGCGAGTTGCCGGACGCGCGGGTCTTGCGTCCTGATTGCCCACCGGCAATCGCGCAGTTCCTGACGACGGCACTCGCACGCAACCCGAATCATCGGCCGCAGACCGCCGCCGACTTCTTGAGCGCCCTGCAGTCTGCCTGGACGGCGACAAGTTTCTGATCCCGACGGGCCGATGCGGAGGGTGTGACCGCTTCGTCGCAAATCGCTACAGCGCAGACCCACACAACCGTTGACGACGGTCTTAAGACCTCCGCCCTTGCACTCCGAACGAAACAATCCAGCAATACCACCCAGCTCGGCGGTATAGACTAGCGCGCCGGCCACTCACAGCCGGTGCAGACGATCGCTTTTACTCGAAGAGGTGGCGTGATGGCGGGAGTATTGAAATTCAGATCAGCTTGGCTTGCGACGGCGGTGGTTTGGCTTGCAAGCATGTCGGCGACGGGCGGGCAAGTACAGGATCAGCGTCCGCAAGATTCGACGGTCATCGAAGACGAGCAAATGCGAGAAGTCGGCGATCGGGACGTCGAACAGGACGACGCCAGCGCTCGCCTCGCGTGGCAGCGCGGCGCATGGGGCGTGGTGACACCGGCGTTTCGAGCCAGCGCGATGCGCGAGGGCCGGGACCACTCGAATAAGAAGAACGCGCGTGGCCCGAAGTGGGTGAACATCGGCCCGGCCCGCTCGGACTTCGAGCAGAACGGCAGCTTCACGGGTCACCAGAACGACAGCGGCCGGACCCGCAAGATCCTTCCGCACCCGACCAATCCGGACATCGTCTACGTGCTGACCTCAGGCGGTGGCCTGTGGCGCACGAACAACTGGAGCTCCGCCGCCATCAAATGGACGTCGCTCACCGACGACCTCGCGACGACGGGAGGCGGCTCCGTGGCGTTCGGCGCCAATCCGAACACGGTGTATCTCGGCCTGGGCGATCCGTACGATCAGATTCTCGTCGGCGGTGCCATGACGAAGTCAACCAATGGCGGCGTGGCGTGGAGTCCGATTGTCGAGCTCGGCGCCGCGGTGTCCGTGCGCGACGTGAAGGTCGACACCTCGACGAATCGCGACATCGTGCTCGTTGCGACCGACAGCGGCTTGTACCGCTCGGCGGACGACGGCCAGACCTATAGCGCGGTCCCGGCGTTCGCAGGGTTATCGGTGTGGAGCATTGTCCGCTCGAGCGCCGGCTGGCTCGCATCGGCCCAGCCGTGTCCAGCGGCCAGCGTCGGACTTCGTTGCGGACAGGCGACCGTGCTGTTCCTTTCGACGGATCGCGGCGCCACGTGGGCGCCGATCTCGAACGCCGGCAACGTCTTCAGCCTGAACGGACGCACGACGCTGGCGCTCGCGCTGCCCGGTGACGGCGTGGTCTACGCCTACTCGAGCACCCAGGACGACGTCGCGATGCGTGATGTCTACCGGTCGACCGACGGCGGACGGACCTGGGCCGCGAACAACGTCAACGCGACCAAGACCCCGACCAACCCCGTCACGGGCATGGCGAACATGAACATCTGCCACGGCCAGTGTTGGTACAACCAGATGATCCTGGTCGATCCCACCGATCCGTCGCGCAATACCGTCTGGATTGGCGGCGACCTTGCCACCACCCGCAGCCGCGACGGCGGTGCGACCTGGACGATCGAAACGTGGTGGCTCTACAGCCAGTTCCCGGCCCTGCGCTACGCGCATGCCGACCATCATGCGGCGGCCTACAAGATGACCGGCACGCCCACAGTCATCCTTGGCGGTGATGGCGGCCTCCACGTCAGCACGGACGACGGCGCGACTTTCAGCAGCGAGAAGAACAACGGCCTGGCCACGCACCTGTATTACACGGTGGCGGGAAACCCGGAAAAGCCAAACGTCGTGATTGGCGGCTTGCAAGACAACGGCACGCGTCTTCGCACCGGCAATGGGACCGTCCACAACCAGGTCATTGGTGGTGACGGCATGGGCACGGCCTACAGCCAGGGCAACGCCAACACCGTGATCGGCAGCTCGCAGGGATCCGGCATGCGCACCAACGTGAGCGGCGCCACGCCTGACGTGTACCAGAATTTCGTGTCCGCCACGGCCGGATTGTCGGACGTAGGATTCGGCTTCTTCACCGCCGTCGTGCCGGCCCCGGCCGCGCTCGATGCCACTGGAAAAGTGTTCTTTCATTTCTCGAACTCGCGCGTGTGGCGCAGCAACAACGGCGGGTTGAACTGGATCCGGATTGGATCCGCGATCGCGCCGACATCGACGGGCTTGCCGCCGGCTCGCCGATTCCGTTCGAGCTCGTACAACCTTGGCGTGAGTCCGGCCGACTTGAACCGGATCGCCGTCGGCGCCGCGGGTGGATTTCTCGACATCACCACCAATGGTGGCGCGAGCTGGACGGACATCGATCTCATCGCGAAAGTACCCGGTTACGCCGGGTTCGTCACCAACGTGACCTGGCAGGACAATGAAACGCTGTGGATCACCGCGGTGGCACAGGCGCCTGGTGCGGTGCGCGTCATCAAGGCGACGGTGAAAGCGGCGACGCCGCCGGCCGTCGACAATTGGGCGGCCGCGACGTTCACCCCGATGCAGAACGGCTTGCCCGACCTGCCGGTGACGCGCGTCTACGTGGATCCGCGCGATGCGGACCGGAACACCGTATATGCCGCCACGCACGTCGGTGTCTATCGCACGATCAACGGCGGCGCGAGCTGGGAGCCGTTCAGCAACGGCCTGCCCACCGTGCGAGTCAACGACATCTACATGCCGCCCGACGGCAGCTTCATGCGCATTGCCACCTACGGCCGCGGCATCTGGGAGCTGTCGCAGATCGAAATCGTCGAGACCATGCTCGTGGACGATGGCGCGTCGTGCGATCGCGACGGCGTGCTCGACAACGGGGAAACCGGGAATCTGGTCGTCACGTTCATGAACCAGGGTCCGAACAACCTGAATCATCTCGAGCTGACCGTGACCTCGAGCAACCCGCACGTCACGTTTCCGAACGGCAACGTCGTGAGATTTCCCCCGCTCCAGAAGCGCGGTGACAGCACGGGGTCGATCCGTGTCGCGTTGAATGGCGCAGTGGGCGTGGAATCGACCGACTTCCATCTCTCGATCCTGGCGCCCGAGCTCGAGCTGGACGGCGACCTCAGCCTGACGGCATCGCATCGTCTGAATTACGACGACGTGCCGGCATCATCTGCGACCGAGAGTGTCGAATCGGCCAACTCGGGCTGGACCATCGCGGGCGACCAGGTTGCACTGCCGAATATCACGTCGTGGCAGCGCCGCGAGCTCTCCGCTACGCGGCACGTGTGGTGGGGCCCGGACAACAACGGGCAGATCGACGGCATCAAGCCCAGCGCCCCCGATCAGCAGATGCTCGTCTCTCCGCCGCTGCAGGTCGGTGCCGGACCGTTGACGGTGTCGTTCCAGCATCGCTTCTCGTTCGAGGGCGGCAACTGGGATGGTGGCGTCATCGAGCTCAGCACCGACGGCGGCGGAACTTGGATGGATGTCGGCACTGGCGCTTACAACGGAGCAACGCGCGCCGACACCTCGGCGCCCATCGGCGCAAACCGGCCGGCGTTCGTCAATCGGATTGTTGGCTGGCCCAACTTCGCGCCGGTGACGTTGAACCTCGGCACCACTTACGCTGGTCAGACCGTGAGGCTTCGGTTCCGCATCGGGTCCGACGAGTCGACCGGTGCGCCGGGGTGGGACATCGACGACATCGTGATCGGCGGTCTCACGAATCTGCCGTTCGCGTCGCTGATCGGTGATACCGGCGTCTGCACGACGTCGCAGCAGTAGAGCCACTCGTGGAAGGGGCTTCACCTCGGTGAGGCCCCTTCTCGACGAGGCGAACTCCCCGCACCAACGTCGTTTGATCCAGGATGACGCCTACACCCGGGTCCACGCCACGATTTCCGAGCGGCCGACGATGACGCTGTCACTCGAGAGCACTTCACGGCTGATCCGTTCGGAGAGCGTCTCGACGCCAATATCGGCAGCCGTCACCACGCCCAGGCGTCTCATTGCGGGAAGAAGCGTCTCGACGAGGTCGGTCACCAACGCCAGTCGATCGGTGCCGTTCACGCCTCCGCCAACGATCGCGCTCAGTCGCATCGACGGCGCCGGGAGGCCGGCGGCCACAAAGGTCGAATGCAGCTTGACGCCCATGCGAGTCTCCGCGCCGAGCATTCGCAGCGTTTCGATAATCCAACCGCAGCAGCGATCGAACGTCGGCGCTGGAGGAAACGACCGGACCCCGTCCCAGTCGAGTTCATGGAAGGCCACGATGCCTCCGGGATTCAGGTGGCTCGCAAGCCCTCGAAGTATCGCCGCAGGGTCGGGTTGAAACTGCAGGACATAACGCCCAACAACGGCATCGAAGGGGCGGGCAAACGCCATCGTGGTAGGGTCGCCTTCCAGGAACGACACGTGTCGTCGCGGTTCCGCATTCGCTCGCGCTCTCGCAACCGCTAGGGCATCGGCTGCGCGGTCCACTCCCACGACTTCGCCGGCGTCACCAACCAACTCCGCCAACAGGAACGCGACGTCGCCAGCGCCCGTCCCGACGTCAAGCACGCGCATTCCGTTGGTAATCCCCGCCTCCCCGAAGAACTGCCGCGTGATGGGGTCAACCAGTCGCGCCTGAGCACTCAGGCGATCGAGCTCTCGATCGGAATGACCAAGCGCGTACGTCATATCGCTGTCGCGGAGATCCTGGCCGCACCCTGACTCGCCGCCGATCGCAACAGGCTGACAGCCATTGCAGCGCTGCCAACGAGCAGGACGGCGATCGTCAGAAGGCTGCCCGTGAATCCGCCCGTCAAGTCACTGACGCGCCCGATGAAGTACGGTCCGACGAGCCCGCCGAGGCTTCCGACTGAGTTGATGAGAGCGATCGCGCCCGCAGCGGCCGTACCACTCAAAAACGTCGTGGGTAACGACCAGAAGACCGGAATCGCACTGAACACGCCCATCGCCGCAACCGATAGTGCAATGAGT
>JANOZI010000923.1:0-10552 GCA_031429375.1 Acidobacteriota bacterium
TGCTTGGCGTCGGCGGTCAGGTTCTGCTGCCACATCGTGAACAGGATGCGGCGCTGCACCGGCTTGAGGCCGTCGCGCACGTCGGGCAGCGCCCGCGATGTGATCACCGACAGCGCGTAGTTCAGGTAGCGCGACTGCGCCGCTTCGTGCAGCGACACGTTCGTGGTGCCGTCGCCGCCACCCGAGGCTGGCGCACGGCCGGAGGGAGGAGGCGGCGCGCCGCCGTTCTCGTCGTTCTCGGGGAGATCGAAGAGTGAAGGTTCGGATGTTCGCTTGGCCAATGCAGTCTTAGAATAGCCACAAATGCTTCACACAGAATCACGGAAACACGGAAGCACAGAAGATCTCTTCTGAAGAAGAAGATTCCGTGTTTCTGTGGTTCCGTGATTCCGTGCGACGCATTTAGGGCGGCTAAGCGGGAACCAGTTTCCCGGGGTTCATCAGGTTATCCGGGTCCAGCGCGCGTTTTATTGCGCGCATGACGTCAAGCGATTCGCCGTGCTCGGCCTTCAAGTACTTCAACTTGCCAATGCCAACGCCGTGTTCACCGCTGCAAGTGCCGCCGAACTTGAGGGAGCGTTCGATCAGGCGCTCGTTCAAGCGCGAGATCTGCTCGAACTCCTTCTTGTCGTCGGCATCCAGCATGAAGATCAAGTGGAAGTTGCCGTCGCCGGCGTGGCCGACGAGCGGCGCCACGACACCCGCCTCGCGCAGGTCCGCCTGCGTCTCGAGAATGCATTCCGCCAGGTGCGAGATCGGCACGCACACGTCGGTGGTCCAGGCGCGCGCGCCGGGGCGGGACGCGACCGTCGCGTAGTACGCGTTGTGCCGCGCCTGCCACAGGGTGGTGCGATCTTCGAGCGTTGACGCCCACTGGAAGGCCCTGGCGCCGTGCTCTCGCGCGATCTCTTCGACCGCCTGGATCTGCTCGTCGACCATCACGTCGCTGATGCCGTGGAACTCGAAGAACAGCGTGGGCGCGATCGGATAGCTGGTCTTGGAATAGGCGTTCACGACCCGCAGTTGCGCTTCGTCGACGATCTCGATGCGGGCCACGGGAATGCCAAGCTGGATGGTCTGGATCACCGTGGCGGCGGCGCCGGCCATCGAGTCGAACGGGCAGACGGCAGCGCGCACCGCTTCAGGGCGGCCATACAAGCGCAGCGTGAGCTCGGTAATCACGCCGAGCGTGCCTTCCGAGCCGACGAACAACCGCGTGAGGTCGTAGCCGGACGACGACTTCCGGGCGCGCCCGCCGGTGTGAATGATGCGGCCGTCGGCCAGGACCGCGGTGAGGCCGAGCACGTTGTCGCGCATGGTGCCGTAGCGCACGGCGGTGGTGCCGGAGGCGCGGGTCGCGGCCATGCCGCCAAGGGTGGCGTCGGCGCCCGGATCGATCGGAAACATCAGCCCGGTGTTCTTCAAGTGCGCATCGAGTTTGAGCCGCGTTAAACCTGCCTCAACCGTAATGTCGAGGTCTTCGGGGCTGAGACGCACGACCTTCGTCATGCGCGTGAGATCGATCGAGACGCCGCCGCGAATGGCATTGACGTGTCCTTCGAGCGAGCTGCCCATGCCGAAGGGGACGATGGGCGTGCCGTGCTGCGCGCAGAGCTTGACGATCGCGCTGACCTCCGCGGTTGACGCTGGAAACACGACGTAGTCGGGCAGCCCGGCCGCATGCCACGACTCACCATGGCTGTGATGTTCGCGTACGGCATCCGACGTGGAGGCGCGATCGCCGAGCAGGCTTTTCAGAGCATCGATCACTCGGGCATTATAGGGGTCAGGCCCCTTCATCACCCCGACGCCATGACGATTTCATTTACTCCAAAGACGCTGTCCTTTCTTCGTTCCCTCAAGCGCAATAACAAGCGGGAATGGTTCCACGCGCGCCGCGATCAATACGACACTCACGTCCGTGCGCCGATGCTCGCCATCGTCGAACAACTGGCGGTCGATATGCCGTCGTTCGCGCCCGAGCTCGTCGCCGACCCGAAGGTGTCGCTGTTCCGCCCGTTCCGGGACACGCGGTTCAGCGAAGACAAGACGCCGCTGCGAAATCACGTCGCCGCCACGTTTCCCAACCGCGCGCTCGGCCGGCTCAACGGCGCCAGCTTTTACGTCGAGGTGGGCCCGACACATGTCTGGATTGGCGGCGGGCTGTGGCGCCCTGACACGTCGCAGCTTCACCTCGTGCGCGAGCACATCGTGGCGAATCATCGGCGGCTGGACGCGATCGTGACGTCAACGGCCTTCAAGAAGCTGGGCGGCCTGCAAGGCGACCGGCTGACGCGAGTGCCGAGGGGGTTCGACAAGAATCACAAGGCGGCCACCTACCTGCAGCACAAGCAGTTCATCGGATTCCGCGAGGAATCGGCGGCGTATGCCACGTCGAGGGACTTCTACAAGAACCTGGTGACCACGATGAGGACCCTGGCGCCGATGGTGAGGTTCCTGAACGAACCCCTGGTCGGCGCGCAAACAGTGCCGCGAAAGGCGCATATCCTCGACGAGTACTGACGCCATCAAGGCGATCGAAGACCAGGGTCCGGCCAGCTCATTCGTAGGGGTTTCCCGCAACTGTTATGCTCTGATGTTCGAGGGGCGCATGATGTTGCAGGACAAGTTGACCAGGACAGCCGCGGTCTATACCGATCGAATGGATAGTGCGGACGCCGGGCGTCATCTGGGAACGCAGGTACGGGATGTTCTTGGGTCGGAGGCCCCGGATGCCCTGATCGTGTTTGCCTCGTCGCGCTTCGATTACCGGGGCCTCCTGACGGCGCTCGATGAAGAGTGCCATCCCAAATTGATGGTTGGCTCGTCCTCGGCCGGAGAGTTCACCGGTCAACGCCGCGGCGAAGGCACCGCGTGCGTGCTGGCGCTTCGCTCGAACGACATCCAGCTGGCCTCGGGCATCGGCCTCGGTGTGAGCCGCGATCGATCGAAAGCCGCGCGCGACGTGGTGGCGACGTTTCGTGGTCCGGACGTGAGCGAGTTTCCCCATCGGTCAGCGCTGGTGATGACCGATGCGCTGGCCGGCCACGCCGATGATCTCGTCGAGGAGCTGACGGTTGCGACCTCTGGCAAGTACCAATTTGCCGGTGGCGGCGCCGGCGACGACGCCAATTTCTCGCGGACGCATGTCTTTCACGGTACCGAGTCGTTCAGCGACGCGGTGGTGGCGTTGGAGCTGTTGTCGAAGAGGCCGTTGGGCATCGGCGTCGGCCACGGCTGGATCCCTGCCGGCAAAGGCTTGCGCGTGACGGAAACCGACGGGATGCGGCTGATCAGCCTGAACGGCTTGCCGGCGGTAGAGGCGTTCGAAGACCACGCCCAATTGATTGGCCAGACGTTCGAGCGCGGCAACCCGCTGCCGTTTTTTCTGCACAACATCCTCGGTATCGATACGGGCTCAGGTCACCGCCTTCGGGTTCCGCTGGCCGTGAACGCGGATGGTTCAGTCAACTGCGCCGCGGAGATCCCGGCCGGCGCGATCCTCCATATCATGAAAACGACCGCGGACTCGGCGGTCATCGCCGCACGAAAGGCGACCGAGTCAGCGGTGGAGCATCTGCGCGGCGACAAGCCGGGCGCGGCGCTGTTCTTTGACTGCGTCGCGACCCGCCTGCGCATGGGCGCTGGCTTCGGCATCGAACTGGATTCGGTCTCAGAGATGCTCGGCGGCGCGGGCTTCGTCGGTTGCAACACCTACGGCCAGATCGCGCGCGCGGAAGGCCAGTTCGGCGGATTCCACAATTGCACCGCGGTCGTCATGGTGCTGCCTGAGTAGATGAGTGTGCTCGAAACCGTGCGGCTAGCGGCGGCGCTCGCCGATGCCACCGGCCGACCGGTTGCAGCCGAACGCCTGGCGCGACATCTTGGCGCATCCGCTCTCGTGATTCTGGTCAAGGACACGGAGGCCGGAGAATTCGTCCCGGCGCCGGGGTTCGCGCCGACATTGCCGGGTGGGCCCGCCTGGCGCAGTCTCCTGAACTCCCCTCCTGCGAGCGGCTTTCACACCTGCCAATTGGGCTACCCAACCGCCGCCACACTGGTTCCGGCGTGCGTGCTCGCGGAAGCAGGACTCCTGCTGATTTTTTTCGGGGCCTGCGACGCGGTGAAATTGGCGGCGGTCGCCGGCATCGCGCCGCTGCTGGCATCGACAATGAACGCCGAGCATGCGGCCCTCGGCGCGCGCGGCGAGCTCGCTGTCGCGCGCAGCCAGTCCCGGCAGGCCGAGGTCCTCGCAAAAGCACTCGACGCGGCCCGATCCGACAATGAGCGCACCGTCCGGGAACTCGAGCGGCAGACACGTGAGTTGCAGGAGGCAAGGGCGCGCGCCGAGGAAGGCGTCCGGGCCAAAGACGAGTTCCTGGCGATGCTCGGTCACGAGCTGCGCAACCCGCTCTCGCCGATTGTGACGGCGCTCCAGTTGATGCGCCTGAAGGACCAGTCGTCGCGTGAGCAGGACATCATCGAACGGCAGGTGGCAAGCCTGATGCGCCTGGTCGACGATCTGCTGGATGTCTCCCGGATCACGCAGGGCAAGATCGACCTGCGCAAGACGCGGACCGAACTGGCCGAGGTCGCGGCTCGTGCCATTGAAATGTCGAGCCCGATGTTGGAAAAGAAGCAGCAGCAGCTGTCGGTCGACATTCCAGCGCGCGGCTGTATCGTCGAGGTGGATCCGTCCCGGATGGCCCAGGTCCTCGCCAACCTCCTGACCAACGCCTCGAAGTACAGCGATGCGAATACCCAGATCGAGTTCAAGGCCGCCCGCGAGGATGGCCACGTCCGCATCAGCGTTCGCGATCAAGGCATCGGCATCTCGCCCCAGATGCTGGATGTGGTGTTCGGCTTGTTCGTCCAGAACCGGCAGTCGATCGAGCGTTCGCAGGGCGGGTTGGGCCTCGGCCTCGCAATCGTCCACAGCCTCGTCGTGCTGCACGGCGGCACGGTGACCGCTCACAGCCAGGGTGAAGGCAAGGGCAGTGAGTTTGTCGTGCAGTTGCCCCTGGCGGAGGGCCGCGTGTCGGTGGCGCCAGCGCCTCAAACGCCGACCACGGTCGCCGGGCTCCACAGAACGAGCCGTGATGTAGCGCGCGTGCTCGTGGTCGACGACAACGACGACGCGACAACGCTGATCAATGAGGCGCTGGATTCGCTGGGCTACCAGGTGCGCACGGCTCCCGATGGACCGGCAGCGTTACGAATTGCGGCGGAATTCAAGCCGCAGGTCGCCCTGCTCGACATCGGCCTGCCGGTGATGGATGGATACGAGCTCGCGCAGCGCCTGCGGGCCGCGCCCGGGATGGAGACGCTGCGGTTGGTGGCGGTGACGGGCTACGGACAACGGAAAGACAAGCGCCGCTCGAAGCAGGCTGGTTTCGAGGCGCATCTCGTGAAACCGGTCGGCCTTCGCCAGCTCCAGCAGGTGTTCGAGGCCTTCCGGCCTACGGCTGTTTGATCGATCGCGGAACCAACCGCTTCCGGCAGGGTTCCGGCGAGTCCGCGCTACATCTTGAGGCGCGTGGCGAAGAAGAACAGTACGGCGCCGGCAGCGAGCGCCAGGGCGCCGGCGGTCAGCTGGGCTTGCGACGCGCCGGCGAGAATCCCGAGCGCGACGATCATCGCGACTACGGGGACGACGGGCCCGCCGGCAACGGTGAACTGCGCGGGTCCGACGTCGCCCGTTGGGACGCGCCGCCGCAGCACCAGCGTCGAGGCGCAGACCGCCAGATACATCACCAGCCGGGCAATCGCGCTGACGGCGGCGAGCGCGACAAAAGATCCGGTGAGCGCGAGCGTCAGCGCGACCACCGCCGTGAACAGGATGGCATTCGACGGCGTGTGGTAACCCGGGTGCACACGCGCGAACCAACGCGGCAAGTCGCCGTTTTCCGCGAGTGCGAAGATGGTGCGCGACCCGTTGAGAATCTGCCCCATGTTGTTCCCGGTCATCGAAATCGCCGCGCCCGCGGAAATCAGCAGGGCGCCCGCGGCGCCCAGAAACACCGCCGCGCCGGCGGCGAGCGGCGTCTTCGACGCAGCCAGATCGGGGACCACGCCGGTGGCGACCAACGACGTCAGCGACATCACGATGGTCACGACGATCAGCGTCGCGACGAACGCAAACGGCACGTCCTTGCGCGGGTTGGCCGCTTCTCCGGCCAGCACGCCCGTGACCTCGTAACCGCCGTAGGCGAAAATCAACAGGATCGCCGCGCCGGACGCCTGCTCGCGGGTCACCGCCGGCATGGCGGCGAAGTGCGACGGATCGATGAACCAGATCCCGATGATGATGAAGAGCGCGAGCGGCGCCAGCTTGCCGATCGTCAGGGTGTTGACCACCCACGACGACTGCTTGATCCCGATCACGTTGATCACCGTCAGCGCGATCGTCAGGCCCGCAATCAGCGCCATGCGCGGCGCGCCGAGCGCGACCGCCGGCCAGTAGAAGGCCAGCGCCAGCGCGAGGCCGTTGGCGACCGACGCCTGGCTGGTCACGCGCGTGAACCACATCATCCAGCCGACTTCGAAGCCGACGAACCGCCCGAACGCGGCGCGGGCGGGCAAGTACGGCCCGCCGGTCTTGTCGAAGCGGCTGCCGACTTCCGCGAAGCACAACGCGATCGACAGCGACAGCAGCCCGACCGCCATGAAGGCCAGCGGCCCCCACGGTCCGACCAGCCTCGCGACGTCGGAGGGCAGCAGGAAAATCGCGCCGCCGATCACCTGGTTGACGCCGATCGCCGTCAGGTCCCAGCGGCCGAGCGCGCGCTTGAGCGTGGGTGCGTCAGCCACGGCCGGCTCCTGCGGGCGTATCCGCGATGAGCTCCTTGATGCGAGTCGCCAGCGTGTCGGCGGTGAAGGGCTTCATCAGCAAGTTGGTCACTCCCGCGGGATCGAGTCCCACACCGGCGCGCTCCGGGTGTCCGGAAATGAAGAGGATCTTCACGCCCGGACGAATCTTCTCTGCCGCTTTTGCCAGGTCGGCGCCGTTCATGCGCGGCATCACGACATCGGTCACGATCAGATCGACGCGATCGTTGTGGGTCGTGAACGCCTCGAGGGCGGCGCGGCCGTCTTCCGCCACGATCACGGTGAAGCCGCGGCGTTCCAGCTCGGTCGACACGAGCTTTCTGACCGATGGATCGTCCTCGGCGAGCAGCACGACGCCGGCACCCGTCACCGTTGAAATGTGCGGCGGCATCGGGACCGGCACCTGTTCCTGGCCGGTTTCCCCGAGAATCGGGAAATACAATCGGAACGTGCTGCCCTCGCCCGGCGCGCTTTCGACCATCACGTGCCCGCCGTTCTGGCGGACGATGGCGTGGACCATCGAGAGGCCGAGGCCGGTGCCTCGTCCGGATTCCTTGGTGGTGAAGAACGGCTCGAAGAGCTGCTTGCTGACCTCGGGCGTCATGCCGACACCCGAATCACGCACCAGCAGCATCACGTGTGGACCGGGAATGACGTCGATGTTCTCGGCGCCGAGCTCGACGTTGGCGGTTTCGATCAGCAACGCGCCGCCGAGCGGCATCGCGTCACGGGCGTTGACTGCGAGATTCATCACCACCTGGCCGATCTGCGCGGCGTCGCCGCGAATCTTTTTCAAGTCGTGCCCCGGCTTGAACTCGAGCCGGATCTCGGGGCCGATCAGGCGCCGCACCAGGTCCTGCATGTTCGCGACGGTGGCGTTCAGGTCGACCGTTTGCGCGACGGCGATCTGGCGGCGGCTGAAGGCCAGCAGCTGCTGGGTGAGGCCGGAGGCGCGCTCGGCGGCGCGGCGGATCTCCCTCGCCGCGCGCAGTTGTTCCGACCCCTCGGGCACGATCTCGATCAGCTCGTCGCTGTAGCCGAGCAGCACGGTGATCAGGTTATTGAAGTCGTGCGCGATGCCGGTGGCGAGGCGTCCGACCGCTTCCATCTTCTGCGCCTGCCGCAGCTCGTTCTCGAGCCGATCGCGCTCGCTCGAGTCGCGGGCGATGGAGCTGACACCCACCACCTGCCCGTTGCCGACCAGCACGCGGCTCTGAACGTCGATCGGGATGCGAACCCCTTTGCGCGCCACCAGCTCCGACTTGAAGGTGCGGGCCCCGCCGTCGGAGCCCTCGTCGATCAGCCGCGTGATGGTGTCGAGGTAATCGGTGCCGAAGATCCACCTCGGGTCGAGCACGCGCAGCTCTTCCCGCGAGTAGCCGATGGCGTGCTCGCCGGCGCGATTGATGGTCGAGACGCGGCCGCGGCGATCGTGCACCACCATGATCTCGCTGGTGCGCTCGAACAGGTCGTCGAGGCGCGCCTTCAAAGACGACTCGCGCGCCAGTTGCCGGCGGATGGTTTCTTCCTTGTCCAGCCCCCGCCGATACGTCCAGCCCGCGCCGCCGAGTGCGGCCACCGCGGCCACGAGGCCAAGCCAGGCCCACCACGGCGCATCGCCCGAGCCGTCCGACCGCGAGGGCGCGGCGCCGAGCACCGTGACGTCCGAGCCGTCCCGCAGCAGGACGCGGAACGACCGCGGCACCCGATCGCTGTCGACGACCACCGAACAGATCCCGATCACTTGCACGCGGCTGCCGGGCAGCAAGCCATCGGGCAGGCGCTCACCAGGCGCCAGCTGCACCTGCGCGTTGAAGAAGACATCGCCGTCCTGGAGCACGATGATGTATTCGTCGCGGCCCTGCTCGCCCTGCACGAACGTGCCTTCCACGCGCACCAGGTCGGAGTCGTAGCGGCCATCCATCAGCTCGCCGAGGCTGGCGGGCAACGGCGCCGGCGGCGCGCCGCCCTCGACGCGGCGGAACATCGCGTCGGCGAGCAGCGGCGAATACGCGCCCACATCGGGAAAGCCGACGACCTCGACGCGATCGCCGGTCGACACCGCGGCCGTGAATTCGGTTTCAACGCGGATCGGCCCGGTCGCGGTCCGCAGGTACAAAGATCGGCCGGGGCGCTGGCGGGTCACGACGCCCGCCACCTTGACGCGCCGCACGATCTCGCCCGCGGGCGGATGCTCCCGGAGGTTCCGGACCGGCACCTCGGCGATCGCGTACGGGTCTGCCGGAGGGCTGCCTTCGATGCGCACCAGCGCTGGCGACGGCACCAGCAGCTCGCGCCGCTCGAGCGAGTGATCGTCGGCGAGCACGTGCGACAGTACGCCGTCGACCGACACGACCGAATCGACGGCGATGCCCGCGATCGAATCCGGCGGGGCCAGGATCGTCAACACACCTTGCGGCGTGCGAATGGTGATCTCGCTTCCGGAGCCGCGCGTGTCCACGCGCCGCACCACGCCGTGCGCGCTCACCAGCCGGCCGTCGAGCGCCGAGAGCGAGCCCGTCGACGCGGCGATGGCGCGTGGACCGGGCGCGCCGGCGTTGCCGGTGAGGTTGAGCGCGACGGCTGAAATCGTCGGGCCGCGCCGCGACATCACGACGGGTCCGGCTATCTCCACCACCTGCCCGGGCGGCAGCGTCACGTCAGGTGTCAGCGCGGTGACGAACAACCCGGCGGTGGCGTCCTGCACGAACGTCAGGTTCCGCAAGCGATCGCGCACCGTCACGGTGCCGCGGATGCGCACCGTTGTTTTGGAAGGCGTCCACGACGCCATATTGCGAACGTCGGCGATTGGCACGATCGCCGGGCGTTCCTGCGCCCACGCGATCAGCGGGACGAGTAAGGCGAGCGCAAGCAAGGATCGCACGTTGAAACAGAGGGCCGGAGGCGGTTGTATCATGAATCCGCCATGGGCACTACCGCCGCGAGGACGCTGCGAACGACGCTGCCGTCGCGCGCGTACACGGATGCCGCGTGGTTCGAGCGCGAGATGGAGTCGGTCTTCGCGCGAATGTGGCTGGCTGCGGGGCGCGACAACGAGCTGGGGGCGCCGGGCGCGTTCGTGCGCCGGGATGTGGCCGGCGCGAGCGTGCTGATCGTGCGCGCCGACAGCGGCTCGTTGCTCGCGTTCCACAATGTGTGCCGGCATCGCGGCACGCGCCTGTGCACGCAGGAGCACGGCACTTTTCAGGGACGCATCCAGTGTCCCTATCACGCGTGGACGTATGGGCTCGACGGCCGCCTGCTCGCTGCGCCGCAAATGGATGAGGTCGCCGGCTTCAATCGCGCCGACTATCCGCTTCGCCAGGTCGCGTGCGAGGTGTGGGACGGCCACATCTTCATCAATCTGTCAGAGGCACCAGAGCCCCTGGCCGCGCAGATCGGTGACTTGCCCGCGCGGTTTGCGCCGTGGCGCATGCACGAGCTGCGGATGGTGCGACGGATCGAGTACGACATCGCCACCAACTGGAAGCTGGTGGTGCAGAACTACAACGAGTGCTTGCATTGCCCGGTGATCCATCCTCTGCTGAACCGGATGCACCATTACCTCGCCGCCGAGAACGTGCCGACTACCGAGACCTACTGCGGCGGCGCGATGGGCTTCAAGGAAGGCGTCGAGACGCTCAGCTCCGATGGCAAGCGCCGGCGCGCTGTGCTGCCCGGATTAGGCGAGCGCGAGCGCGCGGCGGTGAACTACTTCGCGATC
>JANOZI010000924.1:0-10532 GCA_031429375.1 Acidobacteriota bacterium
CGCCGCCCACGGCTCGCGCAGCAAGCGCATCTTTCCCCGCCAGCTGATCGATCGTGATGTCAGCAGCGCCGCAGGCGATTCCGGTACCAGGCACAAGGCGCCGCGGCGCACCACGAAGCGGCGGCGCGCGGCGGGACTCGATTCGACGAGCCTCGCGCCGAGATTCAGCTCGTTGACGAGCGCCAGCGTCTCGGGTTCGCGATCGGGAAATCCGTTCGGGCCCATTTCGATCAGCCACGGGCCGTCGGCAACGGTCCGCGCGTGCCCGCCCGCTTCCGGCGCCGCATCGATCACGGTGACCGTGACGGCCAGGCCGCGACGCGCGGCTTCCTCCTGCAGCGTGAACGCCAGCGTCAGCCCGGTGATACCGCCGCCGGCCACGACGACCCGCGTCGGCGTCATACCGTGCGGCTGAACACCGGCCTGGCGCCCGCGGTCCGGGCACGAAGGTATGTGTCGAACACCATGCAGACGTTGCGCACGAACAACCGGCCGAGCGGCGTGACTTCAACCGCGTCATCGCTCACCGTCACCAGCCCGTCGGTCGCGGGCGACCCGACCGCCGTCAGCTCGCGGAGTTCCGGCGCGAAGTAGTCGGCGAAATCGATCGCAAAGCGACGCTCGACATCCGCCGTGCCGACGCGGAAGTTGCACATCAGTGCGCTGATCACGTGGCGTCTGACGAGGTCGTCGGGCGACAGTTCATAGCCGCGCTCGATGGCAAACCGGCCGGCCGCAACGGCGGCGTAGTACTCGGGCAGCTTCTTGGTGTTCTGGACAAAGGCGCCGCGCACCTCGCCAATGCCCGACACCCCGACGGCGACCATGTCGCCGGTCTTCTGCACGGTGTAGCCCATGAAGTTGCGATGCAGGTCGCCGCGCTCGACCGCCTGCCCCAGCTCGTCGGCCGGCAACGCGAAGTGGTCCATGCCGATCTGCTTGTAGCCGGCGCCCACAAACGCATCGATGGTGAGCGCCAGCAATTCGAGCTTGAGCCGGGCGGACGGTAGCGCCTCGTTGTCGAGGTGCTTCATGTGCGCGCGCATCCACGGCACGAACGCGAACGAATACGCGGCCACGCGATCGGGCCGCAGGTCGAGGGTCTGTTCGAGGGTGCGGCGGAAGCTGTCGACGGTTTGGTACGGCAGGCCGAAAATCAGATCGAGGTTGATCGACCCGAAGCCGGCGGCGCGGGCCTCGGACAACAGATCGCGGGTGAGCTCGAAGCTCTGCACGCGATTGATCGCCTGCTGGACCTCCGGCGCGAAATCCTGGACGCCCATCGAGAGCCGGTTGAACCCGAGGTCGCGCAGCCGCTGGAGGTGCGCCACGGTGGTGACGCGCGGATCGATCTCGACGCCGAGTTCGGCCTGCGGCGTAAAAGTGAAGTGGCGGTGCATGCGGTCGAAGACGCGCGACAGTTGATCGGCCTCGTAGTAAGTCGGCGTGCCGCCGCCCCAATGCATCTGGGCGATGGTGCGGCGATCGGGCAACGCGGCCGCCAGCAGATCGATCTCCTGTTCGAGCGCGCCGAGGTACTCCGCCGCGACGTCGCGGTGGCGGGTGATCACGACGTTGCAGCCGCAAAATGCGCACCGCTCTTCGCAGAACGGCAGGTGCACGTAGGCGGACAGCGGGTCGCCCGCGGCGGCGTTGGCGAGCGCCAGCCGCCGGCGGTACTGTTCGTCGCGGACGCCGTCGTGAAACTCGACGGCGGTCGGGTACGAGGTGTAGCGTGGGCCGGGGCGATCGTAACGCTCGAGCAGCGCGATCGTCGCAGCGGTATCGATCAGGTCGCGCACGGCGCACCTTCGTAGGCGTGAACGGCTTCGATCAGCGCTTCAACCGACGCGATCGGGGTGTCCGGAAGAATGCCGTGACCGAGGTTCATGATGTGGCCGGGACGTCCGGCAACCCGGTCCAGGACATCGGTGGCACGCTCGCCGATTACCGCGGCATCGGCAAACAGCACGTGCGGATCGAGATTGCCCTGCAGCGCGACGTGGGGACCGACGCGGGCCGCGACCTGATCGAGCGGCGTGCGCCAGCACACCCCGAGCACGTCCGCGCCCGCCGAGGCCGCGGCTTCGATCAGGTGCGGCGCGCCGTTGACGAAATAGATAATCGGCACGCCCAGGTCGCGCACGCCGTCGACGATCTGCTTCACCGCCGGCAGGGCAAAGCGCACGTAGTCGGCGCGGCAGAGAATGCCCGCCCACGAATCGAAGATCTGCACGGCCTGCACCCCGGCGTGAATTTGAAGACGCAGGTAATCGATCATCGCCCCGGCCAGCTTGTCGAGCAGCGCTTCGAGGGTCGCGGGCTCTCGGTACATCAAACGCTTGACGGCGCCGAAGCCTTCCTTGCCCTCGCCCTGGACGAGATACGCGGCCAGCGTAAACGGGGCGCCGCAGAATCCAATCAGCGGCGTCTTGCCGTCGAGCTCGCGCCGCAGAATTCGAATGGCATCGGCGACAAACGGCACCGCTTGCGCAGCCGGCCGCGCCTGTAGGGCGTCAACCTGTGCGCGGGTGCGCAGCGGCTCGGCGATTTTCGGGCCGGGCGAGAACGTCATCGCGATGCCGAATGCGTCGAGCGGCAGCATGATGTCCGAGAACAGGATCGCCGCGTCGAGCGGGAACCGCCGCAACGGCTGCAACGTGACCTCGGCAGCGAGCTCCGGCGTGCGGCAGAGCTCGAGAAACTCGACCCGCGCGCGCACCTCGCGATACTCAGGGAGGTAACGGCCGGCCTGCCGCATGATCCAGATTGGCGTGCGATCGACCGGTTGCCGCCGGCACGCGCGCAGGAACCGGTCGTTCATCGCGCCATCTCCGTGAACGTCGCGCGCGCGGCGTCGATGGTGTGAGTGACCGTGGCCTCGTCGTGCGCCGCTGAGACAAACGCCGACTCGAACGGCGACGGTGGCAGCAGCACGCCCCGCCCGATCATCCCGCGGAAGAATCGCGCGTAACCCTCTCGATCGACCGCGGCCGCGTCGTCCCACGACATCACCGGGGTCTTCGAGAAGAACAAGGTCCACATCGAGCCGACGCGCTGCACCCGAGCGGGGATCGCCGCAGACGCCAGGCCGTCACGCAGGGACGACTCGAGCCGCGCCGCGGTGCGCTCGAGGCGCTCGTATAGATCCGGCGACGCGTCGATCACATCAAACGTCGCCAGGCCTGCCGCCACGGCGAGCGGGTGCGCGGCATAGGTGCCGGCCTGGTAGACCGGGCCGGCAGGAGCGACCATCTGCATCAGGTCGCGCCGTCCGCCGAACGCCGCCAGCGGGAGACCGCCGCCTGCCACCTTGCCGAGCGTAATCAGATCGGGCGTCACCCCGTAGCGCTCGGCGGCGCCGCCGCGCGCGATGCGGAAGCCGGTCATCACCTCATCGAAGATCAAGAGCGCGCGATGCCGGGTGCAAAGCTCGCGCAAGCCGGGGAGAAAACCGGAGACCGGTGGCACGCAGCCCATGTTGCCGACCACGGGCTCGACGATCAGCGCGGCGATCGCGCCGGGCGCCTCGGCAAAACAGCGCGCGACGCTCTCGAGATCGTTGAACCGCGCGATGATGGTATCTGCCGCGGCGCCTGCCGTCACACCCGGTGAATCAGGTACGCCGAACGTGGCGGCGCCCGAACCGGCGCTGACCAGAAACATGTCGGCATGCCCGTGATAGGCGCCGGCAAACTTGATGATGGCCGCGCGGCCCGTCGCCGCCCGCGCCACCCGCACCGCGCTCATCGTTGCTTCGGTGCCGGTCACGACCAGCCGCACCATCTCGCAACCCGGGACCCGTGCCGTGATTCGCTCGCACAGCTCGACCTCCCGGGTCGACGCCAGGCCGAACACGACGCCGCGCGAGACGGCGTCGACGATTGCTTTCGCGACAGCGGGGTGATCGTGACCGATCAGCGCCGGACCCCAAGCGCCGATCCAATCGACGTAGCGCCGCCCATCGACATCGACAACGTGCGCGCCGTGCGCTTCAGCGATCGCCAGCGGGGGCATGCCCATGGCCTTGAAGGCGCGAACCGGCGAATGCACGCCGCCAGGAGTCACGCGGCTGGCCCGCTCGATCCACGCCGCATTCGCGGATGCCAGGCTCATGCGGTGCGCTCTTTCGCCAGCGACGACGCGAGGGCTTTCGCGAAATAGGTGATGACAATGTCGGCGCCGGCGCGGCGGAGCGCGATGGTGGTCTCGTACATCGCGCGCTCGAGATCGAGCCAGCCGCGATCCGCGGCGGCATGCAGCATCGAGTACTCACCCGACACTTGGTACGCGACCACCGGCACGTCGACGGCCGCGCGGACGGCGCGCACGACGTCGAGATAGGGCAGGCCGGGCTTGACCATGACCATGTCCGCGCCCTCCCCCACATCGGCGCGCGCTTCACGGATCGCTTCACGCACGTTCGGCGGATCCATCTGATAGCCGCGCCGATCGCCGTGTTGCGGGGTCGAACCGGCGGCCTCGCGGAACGGGCCGTAGAAGGCAGACGCGTACTTCACCGCGTACGAGACGATGGCGCGATCGGTAAAGCCGGCGGCGTCCAAGGTGCGGCGGATCTCGGCGACGCGGCCATCCATCATGTCTGATGGCGCAATGACGTCGGCGCCCGCTCGCGCGTAGGCCAGCGCGGCCTGCGCCAGCAACGGCAGCGTGGCGTCGTTGTCGACTGCATCCCCGCTCAACACGCCGCAGTGGCCGTGGTCGGTGTACTCGCACAGGCACACATCCGCCCACACGCTGACCGATGGCGCCGCGCCTTTGATCGACCGGATCGCGGCCGGCACCGGTCCGGCATCGCTCCAGGCGCCGCTGCCCTGCCGGTCCTTGGCGGCGGGAATGCCAAACAACAACACCGCGCCGACGCCGGAGGCGGCCAGCGCCGCCGCTTCGGCGGCGGCCAGGTCCGGCGAGAGGCGATCGTGGCCCGGCATCGAGGCAATCGGTTCGCGACGGTTCCGGCCCTCGCACACGAACAGCGGCGCGACCAGTTGATCGGCGGACACGCGCGTCTCGGCAATCAACGCGCGCATCGCCGCGGTGCGACGCAACCGGCGGCCGCGATGGAGCGGCGACGTCATGCCGGCGGCCCTGCGATCGCGACCGCGGCGCGGTCGCATTCATCGAGAAGCTGGCCCGCGCCCCGCTCGAAGAACCGCTGGGCGGCGAGCCGGCCCAGTGCCTCAGGCTCGTCGCCGCTGAGCTCGAACCGAATCGCGGCGCGCGTCGTCAGGCCGAAGACACCGGCAGTCAAATGCAATCGGCCGTCCTGTACCCGTGCGACTGCGCCGACCGGCACGGAGCATCCGCCGCCAAGCGCGTGCAGCATCGCCCGCTCCGCGCCGACGACGCGCCTGGTCGGCGCGTGATCGAGCACTTGCAGGCATCGTCTCACTGGCTCGTCTGCGATGCGGCACTGCACTGCGAGCGCGCCCTGGGCGGGCGCCGGCAACATCCGTTCGATCGTGAAGACCTCGGAGATCGCCCCGTCGAGGCCAAGGCGCGACAGCCCTGCGCACGCCAGCACGATGGCGTCGAGGTCGCGGCCAACACGCGCCAGGCGCGTCGGCACGTTACCGCGTAACGCGACGCAGTCGAGATCGTCGCGGATCAAACGGATTTGCGCCGTCCGGCGAGTGCTGCAGGTCCCGACCCGCGCGCCGGGTGGCAGCGCAGCCAGCGTCAGGCCATCCCTCGCGCAGAGCGCGTCTTCGACCGGCCCGCGATCCGGCACGGCGGCAACGGTGAGCTGCGCGCTCGACACGACCGGCAGGTCTTTGTAGCTATGCACGGCGACGTCGATTTCGCCCGACAGCAGGGCCTGTTCGAGCGCGGCGGTAAAGAAGCCCGTACCCTCGACATGCGAGAGCGGCAGGTCGGTGATCCGATCGCCGTCCGACGAGATTTCGACCAAATCGATGTGCGTCTCCGGCCACGCGGCGGCCAGCCGTGCCGCGATGTGGCGGCTTTGCCACAACGCCAACGCGCTACCCCGCGTGCCGATGCGCAGCTTCACAACCCGGCCCTGGTTGCCTTGAAGTGAGCGGACCGCACGGGACGCACCGCTTCGCGCGTGGCCCAACGCTGCAGCCACGCGAGCTCGCGCGCGATCACCGCCTCGACTTGCGGTGCCTCGGCCTCGCGCTGCTTGCGGTTTTGATTCGCCAGCTGCTCGATCGCCGACAGATCGACCCGCACGGCATTGACGGCGTTGCCGGGCTCGATGCTCGGCGGCATCGACAGATCGATCAGGAAGAGAGGCGACGTCGTGGCCGGCACGCGGCAACGGAGTTGATCGAGCGTGATCACCCAGCCAGGGGCGTTCACGGCGGAAATGATCGCGTCGGCGCGGCCGATCTCGTGCGGCAGCGCGTCCCAATCGGTGACCCTGGCATCGACCGACGCGGCCAGGACCTCGGCGCGGCTGCGCGTGCGATTGGCAACCACCAGCGAGCCGGCGCCGATCGCGCGCAGGTGGCGCGCGGATTTTCGCGCGGTGTCTCCTGCACCGATAATGAGCACGCGGCTGCCGCCCAACTGCATCTGCTGAGACAACCACCGGATCGCGGTTGACGCGACGGACATGGCGCCTTCGCCGATCGCGGTTTCGGCGCGCGCCGCGCGGCCGGCGCGAATGGCGCCGCGGAACACACCGGTGAGAAACGACCCGGCGCCGGGAGAAGCCTCGACCGCGGCACGCGCCTGGCCCAGGATCTCGGCCTCACCGAGAACGACCGATTCCAACCCGGCGCAGACCCGAAACAAGTAGTTCGCGGCGGCGTTACCGGTCAGGTACGAAGGCTGCACCGACATCGTCCCGTCCGTTGCGCGGAGCACGGCGGCGAGCAGGCTCGTGGCGAGGATGTCGTCTTGCGGCGATCGCGAGCGCCAATACAGCTCGAAACGATTGCAGGTCGTCAAGACGACCGAATCGATGCCGTGGCTGGAGAGGCCGGCGTGCAGCGAAGCGGCCGACGCCGACGTCGAGCCGAGCGCCGCAAGGCCGTCCAGACCGTGGGTCTGGTGGCTGATCGCGCGCACGCGCAACGGCGCGAGGTCGCTCGACTGCGAGTGGAAAGACGGTGGAGCTGACACGGGCCTGCTCAGGGTAGCCATCGCGCGGCGCCCCGACAATTCGCAAGAGTCCTGAGGCAGCCTCCGTACGACTACGGAACCGGCAGATCGAGAATGCCTTCGCGAATGGCCACCTGGGTCAGGACGGCCACCGAGCGCACGCCGAGCTTGCGCATCACGTTGGATCGATGTGTCTCGACCGTGCGCGCGCCGATCGCGAGCTGTGCGGCGATTTCCTTGGTGGACAGGCCGCGCGCGAGAAGAATCAGCACTTCTCGTTCGCGCTCGGTCAGCGCGCGCAGGTCGTGAGCGGGCTGGGCCGCGCCTTTTACGATCTCCGCCATCTGTTTCTGTATTGCGGGACTGAAATACGGCAGGCCGGACCCGGCGGCCGTGATGGCCGCCGCCAGATCCTGGACGGCGGAGTCTTTCAGGAGGTAGCCGTCGGCCCCCTC
The DNA here is from genome assembly GCA_031429375.1 of Acidobacteriota bacterium. Classification (GTDB taxonomy): domain Bacteria; phylum Acidobacteriota; class Vicinamibacteria; order Vicinamibacterales; family UBA2999; genus 12-FULL-67-14b. Next base: position 7,548 of record JANOZI010000924.1, read on the forward strand.
CTCCATGGCCCGAGACACATACTCGCGGCCGGCGTGCATGGTCAGCACGATGACCTTCAGTTCCGGGCGCTCGGCCTTGGCGACGCGCAGGACCTCGATGCCTTCGCGTCCCTCCATCTTCAGATCCAGCACGAGCACATCCGCCGCGACGCGGCGAAGGAGGTCGATGGCTTCGTTGCCGTCAGCGGCCTCTCCGACCACGACGCAGCCCGGCTGCGACTCGATGATGCGGCGAATGCCGGCGCGCACCAACGTGTGATCGTCGGCGAGGATGACGCGAATGGGCGGGGCGCTCATGACGGCGCCGCCACCGGGATCGAGGCGACGAGCTTCACGCCCCGATCGTCCTTGCCGCCGCCAATCGAGAGCGTTCCCCCGGCCGCCGTCACGCGCTCCTGCATGCCGAGCCAGCCCAGATTCGCGCTCGCATGCGGCGACAACCCGCGGCCATTGTCTTCCACGGTCAAGACGATGTCGGATTCATGCGTGGCGACGCTGGCGCGTACTGAGGTGGCACTGGCATGGCGAACCGCGTTGGTCAGCGCCTCCTGCATCACACGGTAGATCACCATTTCGGCTTCCGGTCCGATTTTCTCCGCGCAGTTGATCTCGAGGTCGACTTGCAGCCGCGAGCGCTGAGCCACATCGGCCGCGAGGGCGCGCAGCGCCGGCACCAGCCCGAGATCGTCGAGAGCCGAGGGCCTCAGCAGATTACTGAGATCGCGCAGCTGAGCCAGCGCCTGGCCGACCCGGTCGCCGGCGTCGAGGTGGCCGTCCAGATCCAGCTCGATCTTGACGGCGGTCAATACCTGGCCGGCTTCGTCGTGCAGCTCACGCGCAATCCGCCGCCGCTCGTCTTCCTGCGCTCGCAGCAGCAGCCGCGTCAGTTGCTCGAGCTCCGCGGTGCGGGCCGACAGCCTCCGCCGCTCGTCGCCGAGCACAAAAAACAACATGCCCAAGCCGATCGCGAACAGAAATACCACGTCAACGAACACTCCATACAGGACGCCGGCACCGAACCCGCGCAGCAGCGGATAGTCCAGATGATGGAAGCCCCACAGCACGAACGCCCAGGTCAACACCGTGGTCGGTCCGGTCGAGGCACGGCTGCGATCGCGCCAGAACACGATGCCGGTCCAGATCGTCACCGAGGCGAGCAGCACGGTGGACGTCAGGCCGGCCACGACCATGTTCGGCATGCCGTAAATCGTCAGCCAGGCCCAGACGACGATCAGGGGAATCGGCGCCAGGTGCCACATCCGCCAGCTGAAAGCGCGCGACAGCTGCCACGCCGCCGCCAGCAGCAGGAACGCGCTGACGCCGGTCATGACCTGGTGCAGGAACAGCCACACCATGTCGCGCCGCACGAGAAACGCCGACATCGCCGCCAGGCGAAGCACGTAGACAAACCACGCCGCCGACCACGTCAGGAAGTGATCGCCACGCTGACGGCGCCACAGCACGTAGCAGGTCACCGCCAGCGTCGCGGTCAGCACCGATTGGAACCCGAGGGCGCTGCACTCGACGAACGTGCGATCGAGGGTCACGACTTGAAAGCTATCATGCGGGCCGCTTCGACGAAGTCGGCACGGGGCGAGACGTCGTGCCGGACGCCGGCCGCGGTCAACGCCGCCGACGTCGCCGGCCCGATCGCGACGATGGCCGTCAACGCGTTGAGCGCATCGACGCCCAACGCACCCGCCAGCCGCGCCGCCACCTTCGGGCTGGCAATCACGGCGGCATCCGGGCGCGATGCGGCCCAATCGGCCCGGATGCGATCGTCGGGTCGAGGCACCATCCGATACGCCTCGACTTCTTCGACGACGGCGCCGGCTTCGCGCAGCGACCGGCCGAGCTCAGGCCGGCCGCCGGGATCGCCCGGCAGCAGCACGCGCGCCCCCTGCCACCGCCGCGTCGACAGGATTGCCCAGAGTGCATCAGCGCCGTCGCCGGCGCCGACGATCGGCATTGGCACGGCGCCGGCGTTGACGAGCGCGTCCGCGGTGCGCGCGCCAACCGCCGCCGTATGGACGCCTGCAGGCCACGGCCGCGACCGCGCGGCGGCGATCGCGTTGACGGCCCGCACGCTCGAACAGATCACCCAGTCGAATTGGTCGAGTGAATCCGCCGCGGCTTTCAAGGCCGCCGCGTCGGGCGGCGGATGCTCTTCCAACACGACGCACGTGACGGGCTCGACGCCGAGACCCCGGAGCGCGCCGTGTAACGTGCCGTCAGCCGGCTCGTCTCTCGTCACCGCGACCCTCAGCCGCGGTGCAATCGGTCCGCGTGACATTCCGTTACGAGGATACCGGCAAACTCGGGACACGCCGCCGCTTCGGATAAGATGCGGGCGTCGAGGTTTGCGAAGCTAGAGCCGGTTGGGAGATGACGACCATGCGTGCACGAACGATTCTTACGGTCGCGACGGTCCTGGTGGCAGGCACGATGGCGGCCGGCCAGGGTTCGCGCCGCCTCAACCCGATGATCGAGCTGCTGTCGCAGAACAAGCCGGTATTCGGCCTGTATGCGCCGAGCAACCCGCGGACGAGGTCGGGCGCTACCGTGACCCGGCCAGGGGGCGTCGCGTCAACACCACCGTACACGCCGCCGCCGGTCAGCGCCGCACCGCCGCCGTCGCCGCCGAAGACGGCCGCGCAGCTCGCACAGGAGGCGCTCGCCAACACCTCCACCGATTTCATCTTCGACGGCACGATGGAAGGCGGCATGGAACGCGCGCTGCCGGCGTACACGGAATTCGTGAAGGGCATGGCGGCGAACGGATCGTTCCACAAGTCGCCGATGAAGCAGCTCACCCACCCGCTCGTCGTCAAGATGCACGAGATCGCGCCCGACCCGAAGCTGGCCGCCGCGAGCATCAGCCAGCAACTCAATCTCGGCGTCAGCGGCATCATGTTCGTGAAGGCTGAAAGCGCGGAAGAAGTCCGGGCCGGCATCGCGGCCATGCGGTTCAAGTCGAAGGGCGGC
>JANOZI010000925.1:0-3604 GCA_031429375.1 Acidobacteriota bacterium
GCCGACCATGCCGCCCATCGCCAGCTCTTCGACGCGGCGCATCTTGTCGGGCCGCACGATCGTGAGCGTCGAAGCCCCTTCCATGTCGCGCCCGCCCATCGATCGACGGAACGGCCCTTCGGCGGTCAGGCCCTTGAGGGCGGCGATCTTGTCTTCGCCGCCAAGCGCCTTGCGCGCCGCAGCAATGACGCCGGCGACGCGATCTTGCCCGCCTCCGCTGCCGTAGGCGGCTACGGCGAGGTCACGCCGTAGCTCGCTTGAATCTGTGCGAGCGAAGGCGGATGCCTGCAATGGCGACAGCGAGACGCGCTCGATCTGAACGGTGGACGCCAGCATGACGGCGGCTGCGGTGATTACTAATGCGCGCATTTCAACTCCTTCAAATCAGCGGGGATCCGCTGGGTCTCATTGCATATTACGGTGAGGGCCCTCAACCAGACGTTAAGGCTGGGCAAAGAGGTTGTTAAGGATGTTAAATCGTTGATTTTGCAGGATTTATCGCAATTTCTGCGTGCTAGACTTTCGTCATGTCATGGCGATGGGACAAACCTCCCACCTTCGCGCCGAGCGCTTCGGCGGGCATGAAAGGTTTGTCCCCACGGACCGGTTTCTCCCCACGACGCGTGTCGGCGGTCACGGTGCTGGCCGGTCTCGTGCTGCTGCTCGTGCCGGCGCTCGCCTACATGCAATACCAGTGGCTCGGACAGCTGAGCGAGGCCGAACGCGAGCGGATGCAGCGCACGCTGCGCACCGCCGCCGCGCAGTTCGCCGTCGAATTCGACACCGAGTTGTCGCGAGCGCTCGTCAGCCTGCAGGTCGAGGGCCAGACCGTCCGCGATGAGAACTGGCCTGGCTACGGCCAGAAATATTCGGCGTGGACGACCGGGGCCAGCGATCCGCGTCTCGTCCGCGATGTACTGCTCGTTGACACGCTGCCTGGCACCGAGTTGCCATCGTTTGAAGGCGGCTCGATTCCCGTCGATCGCCTGCGCCTGCGGCGATGGAACAACCAGGCGATTGCGTTCGAAGCGGCCGAATGGACGCCCGACCTCGCGAAGGTACGCGACTCGTTGGCCTCGCATTTCATCGGATTTCAAGTTCGCACGAGTGGCCCCGGTCCGGGCGGAGGCGATCGCGGCCGCCGTGAAAGCACCATCGCGCTCTCGCTTGGCGACGACAACACTTTAATCGCGCCGGTCACGCTGATCGAAATGCCCGACGGACGCAGGGGTCCGCCGAAGGTGACGATTCTTGGCTTCACCCTCGTCAGGCTGGATCCGGCGGTGATCCGCGACACGCTGCTCGCGTCGCTCACTGCACGGCATTTTCATGGCGACGACGAAGAGGTCGACTACCGCGTTGCCGTCGTCGATCGCAACGATGCGTCGAGAGTGGTGTGGGAGTCTGAAGCGGGCATCGCGAAGTCGATCGTGGCGAGCCCGGACGTGACGCAGCATTTCATGGCGGCGCGGCCGGACCAGATGTTCATCTTCGCTCGCGGCGCCGGACCACGCGAGCGCCCTGCGGCGGGGGCACCTCCGCCTCCACCGCCCGCTCCTCCACCTGTCCCGAGCGAGCACCCGCGCGTCGAGGGACCAGTTCCCAGTGAGCGCCCGCGAGTCGAGGGAGCGCGGCAAGACAGCGTGGTCGTATCGGTGATCGAGCGCGAAGACCGCGGCGGCGGCCGCATGATCACGCGCACGGGCCCTCTCACGCCGTTCGACGGCCGTTGGGCGCTCGTCGCCCAGCACCGGGCGGGGTCGCTCGAGGCCGCGGTGGCAGCGGTGCGCAAGCGCAACCTGATCCTCAGCTCCGGCATCCTGTTGCTGCTGACGATGGCGGTCGGCCTGATCATCGTGTCGTCGCGCCGCGCGCAAGAGCTGGCTCGCCAGCAAATGGAATTTGTCGCGGCGGTCTCGCACGAGCTGCGAACGCCGGTCTCGGTGATCGGCGCCGCTGCCGGCAACCTCGCCGACGGCGTGGTCGGCGATCCGCAACGCGTGCGCAAGTACGGCGAGACCATTCAAGCGGAAGCGCGCCGCCTGGCCGAAACCGTCGAGCGCGTGCTGCAGCTGGCGGGCATCGCGGCCGGGCGTGCCGCTGCGGCGCCAGTGCGGGTCGATCCCGCCGATCTCGTCACCGATTCGATCGCCAATTGCCGCGTCGAGATCGAGGCGGCCGGCGTCAAGGTCGAAACGCTCGTCGGCGACGACCTGCCCTTCGTGCAAGGGGATGCGACAGCGCTCCGCTCGGCGTTGCAGAACCTGATCAGCAATGCCGTCAAGTACGGTGGTGACGCGCACTGGGTTCGCGTCACGGCGCGCGGATCAGGGACCGGGGATCAGGGATCAGCGCACAAGAACGTGATCTTCACGGTGGAAGACCGCGGGCTCGGGATTGACGCCGACGATCGCCGTCACATTTTCGAACCGTTCTACCGGGGCCGTGAAGCGGTCAGCCGCCAGATCAAGGGCAGCGGCCTCGGCCTGAACCTGGTGCAGCGCATCGCGGAGGCGCACGGCGGCCGCGTCGCGGTAACGAGCGAGCCCGGCAAGGGCAGCACCTTCACCATCACCCTTCCTGGCGTACCTGATCCGCCGATAGTCGAAACCGGGACAGCGCTAAGCCTTGCCAGATAAGCGATTGTTGCTGGTCGAAGACGAGCCCGGCCTGCAGCTGGCGCTCTCCGATCGCCTCACTGCCGAAGGCTACACGGTGGAAACGGCCGGCGACGGCCACCTCGCGATCACGCGCGCCACCGGCGAGCCCTTCGACGTGATCATCCTCGACGTGATGTTGCCCGGGCGCGATGGGTTCGACGTCGCCAAGACGATCCGCCAGCAGGGGATCCAGACGCCGATCCTGATGCTCACCGCCCGCAGCCAGGTCGTCGATCGCGTCGTCGGACTCAAGCTCGGCGCTGACGATTACCTGACCAAGCCGTTTGAAACCATCGAGCTGCTGGCGCGGCTCGAGGCGCTGATGCGCCGTGCGCCCACGGGCATGTCGGGCGTGTCCCTGGAGCGGTATCAATTCGGCGATATCACGGTGGATGTCCGCAAAGCCGAAGTGATGCAGAAGGGCGTGTCGCTCGATCTGTCGGCGAAGGAATTCCAGCTGCTGAAGTATTTCATCGAGCACCGCGGCGCGACGGTGTCGCGCGACGAGCTGTTGCAGGAAGTGTGGGGCTACAGCTCGATGCCGTCGACGCGCACGGTCGACGTGCACGTGGCGTGGCTGCGCCAGAAGCTCGAGCCCAACCCGCGCGTGCCGCAGTTCATCCTCACCGTGCACGGCCTCGGATATAAGTTCGCGGGGTAGGACTCGGGCGCTCTCGCGCCCTCGTGTGAGTCGGCGCTTCGCGCCTCCTCGGACTCGGTCCTTCCACCTTCGCGCCTCCGGCGCTACGGCGGACAGGTCGGACCTCGTGGGACTCGCTTCTCTCGTGGGATACAAGAGAAGCAGAATTGTCTTGGCAGCCAGATCGCGGCGGTAGTCGAGGCCGCCGCGCAAAGTATCGAGGGTCAGGTTTCGTCCGGCCGGATCCATTTCGGGACGTCGGGCAGATTCACCGTCGACAACGCCTCGAGCAGCCGGGCCGGGT
>JANOZI010000926.1:0-2318 GCA_031429375.1 Acidobacteriota bacterium
TTCAAGACCACGTGAATCTGCCGAGCGGCGGGTGCGCTCGATGCGTTCTGTCCGACGCCGACGACACCGAGAATCCGCTTGCCTGGCATGATGTCGTAGTTCCGCTGGGATGTCGGAGTGCGCTGGAGAGACAGATTCGGCAACGCCACTGGGTTGCTGAACGTGAACGCCGGCCGCGTCGTCACGCTCACCGCGGCCATTTGGGCCCGCCCGGGAATGTAGACCAGCTCCTTCCCATCGGGCGCCCACGTCGGGTGGAAACCGGCGCCCTTCGAAATCGGATACGTCGCCCCGGTCGGAGGAAACGGCTGAACGAACAAGGAACCCCCGCTCGCAGGCCCAACCGCGTACGCAACCCACTTGCCCTCCGGTGAAAACGCCGCCCCCGGGGGAATCGACGACTCGACGCCCGCGAACGGTGTCATCGTTTTTTCCGCGATGGCCAGCGCGGCCAGCAAATAGCTGGATCCCTTGGCCACGCTGAACAGCAACGTCCTGCCGTCGGGTGACCACGACTCCGGCACGTGAGCCGTGTCCTTATCCGGCTTCGTCAGGCGCTCCGCGGGCGTCGAGCCGTCGGCGCGCTGCCACCAGACGGCGAGATCACCCTCGCGATCCGACTGAAACGCGACGCGCTCGCCATCGGCGGACCAGACCGGCACACGATTGCGATCGCCCAACGTGAGCCGGCGGATCGAGGTCTCGCCCGATACGTCATAGATCCAGACGATGGCCTCCTTGCCATCGTCGCTGCCAACGGCGATCCGCTTGCCGTCCGGCGAGAGCCGTGGGTACTCGTACGGGGCCGGCGGGAGCTTCAGCGGCTGCACCGTGCCGGTGCGATCGATCAGAGCAAGGTCGGACTGTCCCGACGACGGGGTGACCGGGCCGGGGATGAACACGAGGGATCCGGTGCTGGAGATGCTGAGAAACGCGGTGCCGAAGGCGCCTGTATTCGAACGCTTGACGCCCTCGACGACGGGGACCGGTCCACCGGCGACCGCGAGATGCCGCAGATCGAACGGTACCGCGAACAGGACACCGCCGAGCGCGTACACGATGTGGTCGGTGGGCAGATACCGAGCCTCGCTGCCGCCGGTGATGAGTGTTCTTCGTTCGGGTGTTTTCAGCGACTGCAGAACGATCTGCGCTTTGTCCCAGCCCTCGGCCGTCGCGGCCGTGGCGAGGGTGAACAACACCCAGTCGTCGCCCGGCAACACCTGCGGGCTTGCCGCCAGCTCGCCGCTCTTGACGCTGGCGACCACCGACGGCTGGCCGCCGTTCGCCGACACTCGCATGATGCCTTTGCTGCCCTGACCGAAGACGAGCCCGCCGGTGTCCCAGGTCATCCCCAGAAACGGCGCTTCGGCCGGACAGATCGTGACTGCCGCGCCGCCGCTCACGGCAATCTTCTTGATCGCCTGGTCTGAATAGAAGGCAATGGACTGGCCGTCCGGTGCAAACACCGGCGTGGATGGCGACTGCGACTGCGAAAATTGTGTGCCCGGTATGGGGCGCGCCCCGAGGTCCGACAGCGAGCGCAGGTACAACTGATTGTTGGCTACGTACACGAGCTGCGTGCCGTCCGGGGAGACGGCCAGGCTCCGGTTGAAGTTGTTCGTGAACTGCTGCCCCTCGCCAAGCGTGAGCGCGAAACGCGCGACCGGCGCAGAGGGCGGAGATGGCCAGATCGCCCATGCGGCGGCGCCGATGATGGCGCCCGCAGCGGCGGCTGCACCGGCGAGGGGTATCGCGCGCTTCCAGAGCGGACGTCGCGGCGCGGGTGTCGGTTGTGCGACGGTCGCGGTGGGCATCTCCTCCGGTGCGCCGCTGACCAGGTCCTCGAGTTGCAGGCGCGCCTCACCGATGTCGCGCATCCGCGCCTTCGGGGCCTTCTTCAGGCACCGGGCGAGCAATCGCCGAAGGCCCGCCGGCGTCGCGGCCGGCAGCGCGCTCCAGTCCGGGTCCTTGCTGACGACCGACACGATGGTGTCGGTGATGTCCTCGCCGGGGAATGCGCGGCGATTGGTGAGCATCTCGAAGAGCACGGCACCGAACGCCCAGATGTCGGCACGCTGGTCGACGGGCTTGCCTTTCGCCTGTTCCGGCGCCATGTAAGCCGCCGTGCCGAGAATCGCTCCGCGCATGGTCATGGCAGGTGACGTGATCGTCGGCGAATTCGCCAGATCGTCAGGACGACGGCTAAAGCCATCGCCCTCCGAAGGTCCCATCGCCTTTGCGAGCCCGAAATCCAGCACCTTCACCGCGCCATCAACTCGCACCTTGATGTTCGCGGGTTTCAGATCGCGATGAATGAT
>JANOZI010000927.1:0-3297 GCA_031429375.1 Acidobacteriota bacterium
CTCGCCAGCGAGCTGGCGCAGCCGCGGCTGACGCGCGATAACGACACCCCCGCCAACCGCGCCTTCATCGAATCGGTGCTGGCGCGTTTTCCCGCCGTCACGCCCAACGACCCGCGCAGCCCGCGCACCTACCAGACGCCGCAGTCGGTCAATCAGCCGGCCGAGGACAACAGCGCACGGTTGGATTGGACGGTGAATGGCGACCATTCGATCTGGGGCCGGTATCAGTTCACCCGGCAGATCTTCGAATCCGAGGACGTCATCGCCGGCGAGCAGGCGCGGCAAAACAACCGGCAGGGCAACGTCGGCGTCACCTGGACGCACGTGCTCGGCAGAGCCACCGTCGGCGAATTGCGCTACGGCCTCGGCCTCCGGCTGACCCGCGTTGATATTGCGGCGGGCAACGACACGCCGATCGTGCGCTTTGCGGCGTCGCCCGTGTCCGGCTCCATCATCGGCAACGCCGGCAACTTTCCAATCAATCGCGATCAGACCGACCAGCAGGTCGTCTACAACGTGTCGCACCTGCTGGGGCAGCGGCATCAGGTCAAGGCCGGCATTGATGCCCGGTTCTCCCGGCTGGACGACCTTGCCGACAGTTTCTCCCGCGGGTTCTGGAGTTATACCGCCACGTGCGGCGGCGTTAACTACGCGACGTCCTACGCGGCGTTCCTGGACGGCTGTGTCGCCACCTTCCAACGCGCGTGGGGACCGTTCTTCCTCGAGAACCGCCTCAACGAATACAACGTCTACGCCGAAGACAGCTGGCGGTTGCGGACGAACCTGACCCTTAGCGGGGGCCTGCGCTACGAGTTCGTGCAGGCGCCACGCGAAGTGCGCGATCGCCTGGTCTACGGCTTCAAGAACGACACCAACAACATTCAGCCGCGACTGGCGCTGGCGTGGTCGCCGGCGTGGTCGCGCGGGCTGGCCGGCCGGATTGCCGGCGGCGCGACCGGCAACTTCTCGATTCGCGGCGGCTTCGGACTGTACGACGGCCGGTTGTTCCAATCGGTGTTCTCGCAGGGCGGCGCCAGCCTGCGCACCAATCCGCCCAACGCCCTGAATCAAACCTTCAGCGGACTGCCGAATGCCCTCAACGTGTCCGATCCGACCGGCGGCTTCGTGTTCGTGCCAGGCCCGCAGACCGTGCGCCACGCGATCGCGATCGCCGATGGCGATCTCGAGATGCCCCGCACACGGCAGTGGAACCTCACCGTCGAGCGCCGTCTGCCGCTCAACTCCACGATGCGGGTGTCGTACACCGGCACGCGCGGCGAGGGCCTGCTGAAGTATGCGCTGGCCAACCTGCCGAAGTCGCCGCTGTCCGGACCGGTCCGCGTGGTCGATCATCCAAACAATGCGCCTGCGGCGGGCTTCCCCGATCTGCGCGGACAGGTCATCGATCGGATCGCGACCGACGTGCTATGCGCCGGGACCGGCTTACCCGGCATCACCGTCAACGCCCAGTGTGCGAACGTGGTGCCGATTGCTGACAACGAGATCAGCTTCCGCGTGCCGCGAACCAACGAACGCCGTCCGGATCCTCGCTACACGACCAACACGGTGGTTTCCAATGCGGCGCAGAGTTGGTACGACGGCCTGCAGATCGAGTGGACGCGGCGCTTCGCGCGCGGGTTGTGGTTCCAGACCAGCTATACGGCGAGCCTCTCCGAAGACACCACTTCGGAGGCGACCGCCGTCGGCGCGGGCGACACCAATCAGCTCGGCCCGGATTCGAAATACGCTCGCGGCTATGCGCGGTTCCACACGCCGCATCGCTTCACGTTCAACGGCAGCTACCGCCTGCCATTCTGGCGCGAGCGTCCGGGCGTAGCGGGTGCGGTGTTCGGCGGGTGGACCGTGTCGGCGATCGTGCGGCTGGCGCATGGCACGCCGTTCACGGTCAGCGACACCTTGCGCGACTTGAATTTCGACGGCTTCTCGGAAGCCAGGCCCGTCCTGCTCGACCCGTCGATCCTCGGCGCCACGGTGGACAACCCCGCGACATCGACGACAACGCTGTCGCGCGACAAGTTCCGCACGGCGCAGTTCGGCGAAGCGGCGGACCTGATCGGGCGCAACACGTTCTTCGGCGACGGCCAGGCGACGGCCGATCTCGGGCTCTACAAATCCTTCCGCATCGTCCCGGGCCACAGCGTAACGGTCCGCCTCGAAGCGTTCAACGCGTTCAACAAGGTCCAGTACGGGTTCCCGACCGCCGATCTGAGCAACGCCAACTTCGGGCGCATCCTCGGCGGCGCGACCAGTTACGCGCCGCGGAGCCTGCAGTTAGGAGTCCAGTACAAGTTCTGACGTTCGTCCCAGCAGTGGGACTGCGACTATTAAAACCGGACAACGAAATCGCGACGTTCTTCAACGCGCTGGATCTGGTACGCGCAGTCACGCGCAGTCTCCCCGCAAACCGGCGATAAATCGCTCGCCTGCTCACCGGCACGCTCTTCGCTAGGTGATCAGTGCGATGAGACCGCATGGGATGAATGGTGTGACGAATGGCATCGCGCTTTCACCCCAGAGCGGCTGCCGCGCCGGGGGCCCGGTTGACCGGCGGTCGCGCGCCGCCGATAGTGCCGTCATGTCTTCGCACAATCAGGGGCGCCTGCCGCTGCGCGTCATCTTCGGTGTCGCCACCGCGCTCGGGTTCTTCTCCGCGTTCGCGGCTTTCTACTTCGTGTCGACCTTCACCGAAAAACCTGCCGCGTTCGGACTGCTGCTCACGCTGAATCTTGGCTACTGGTATTCGTGGGCGGTGCTCGCACCCGGCATCCTCTGGCTCTCGAGCCGGTTCGGGTTCGAGCGCGCCACCTGGAAGGCCGCAGTGCCCGTGCACGTCGCCGGCGTATTCGTCGCCATGGTGTTACACGTGGCCATGGCGGTCGCGTCGCGCATGGCGACCTACTGGGTTGTCGGCGAGTCTCTCGACTCGTGGCTGCAGGAAGCGCAGCAGATGTTCATCCTGAATTTCGACTGGGAAATGATGACCTACTGGACGATCGTGGGCGTCAGCCACGCGCTCCGGTATCACTACCATGCGCAGGCCAAGGAGCTGAGCGCGGCGCAGCTCGAGACGCGACTGGTCGAGGCGCAGCTGCACACGCTGCAGCGGCAGATGCAGCCGCATTTTCTCTTCAATACCCTCAACACCATCTCGGCGTTGATGCATCGCGATGTCGATGCGGCCGATGCCATGATCGCGCGCTTGAGCGACCTGCTGCGCATGTCGTTGCAGCGCGTTGGCGTGCAGGAAGTGGAGCTCAAGGAAGAACTGGACTTCCT
>JANOZI010000928.1:0-2451 GCA_031429375.1 Acidobacteriota bacterium
GGCTCGTCGGCGATCACGAGCGGCGGTTTGCAGGCGAGCGCCACCGCCATCATCACGCGCTGGCGCATGCCCCCTGACAGTTGATGCGGGTAGTCGTCCACGCGCTTCTCGGGATCGGTGATCTTGACGGCCCGCAGCAGCTCGATCGCGCGCGCCTTCGCCTCGGATTTCGTCGCGAGGCCGTGCACGACCAGGGCTTCGGCGATATGGGTGCCCACGCGCATCACCGGATTGAGCGCCGCCATCGGCTCCTGGAAGACAAAACCGATGCCCGCGCCGCGGACGTGTCGCATCTCGCGTTCCGGCAGCGCCAGCAAATTGCGGCCCTGGAAGATCACTTGTCCGGTTGCGACTCTCCCGGGTGGTTGCACGAGCCGAATCAGCGAGAACGCGGTGACCGACTTACCGCTGCCCGACTCGCCCACCAACCCCAGCGTTTCGCCCTTGCGGATCTCGAACGACACGTCGTTCACGGCCACGACGGCCCTGGGCCGCGTGTCGAACACGGTCGTGAGATTCTGTACTGAAAGCAGCGGTTCCACGGGTTCGTCAGGTTCTACAGGTTCGTCAGGTTCTACAGGTTCGTCAGGTTCGTCAGGTTCGTCGGGTTCGTCAGGCTCGTCAGGTTCGGCTCAACCAGGTGCGGGAACCTGAGGAACCGGTGGAACCTGTCGAACCAGTCGAACCTGATTCTCAATCCAGGCTCACTTCCCGATACTCGCCGAACACGCCGCGAAGTGTATCTGCAATTTCGCCGACGGTGGCGTGCGATTCCACCGCCGCGATAATCGGTGGCACCAGGTTGTCTCGGGTTCCCGCCACCCGGCCGATCTCGTTCAGGGTGGCCTGCCAGCGCCCCGCATCGCGCGCCGCGCGCACGGCCTGCACGCGCGCCTGCTGTTGCCGCTCCAACTCCGGATCCACCCGGAACACCTCGACGGTGGACGGCTCGTCGGTCTGGTAGCGATTGACGCCGACCACGACCGCCTCGCCGGCGTCGACGGCGACCTGCGCCTTGTAGGCCGACTCCTGCACCTGCCGCTGGATGAAGCCGGCTTCGATTGCGGCCAGCGTGCCGCCCACGGCGTCGATGCGCGCCAGCAGCTCCGTGGCGCCTTCTTCGATCTCGTCGGTCAGCCGCTCCAGGTGATACGACCCCGCGATCGGATCGATCGTGTTGGCCACCCCCGACTCGTGCGCGATGATCTGCTGCGTGCGCAGCGCAATGCGGGCCGCGTCTTCGGTCGGCAGCGCCAGCGCCTCGTCGCGCCCGTTCGTGTGCAGCGACTGGGTGCCGCCTAGCACCGCCGCCAACGCCTGGATCGCAACCCGCACGATGTTGTTGTCGGGTTGCTGGCCGGTCAGCGTGCTCCCCGCGGTCTGAGTGTGGAAGCGCAGCTGTTGCGCGCGCGGGTGGGTCGCGCCAAACCGCTCTTTCATCACCCGCGCCCATAAGCGCCGTGCCGCCCGGAATTTCGCAATCTCGCCGAGAAAATCGTTGTGCGCGTTGAAAAAGAACGACAGCCGCTGGCCGAAGGCATTGACCTCGAGCCCCGAATCGATCGCAGCCTGCACGTAGGCAATCGCGTTGGCCAACGTGAACGCCACTTCCTGCACCGCGCTCGATCCCGCTTCCCGGATGTGATACCCGCTGATCGAAATCGTGTTCCACTGCGGCACCTCGCGCTCGCAAAACGCGAAGATGTCGGTGACGATGCGGAGGGAAGCCCGCGGTGGATAGATGTAGGTGCCGCGCGCGATGTATTCCTTCAGGATGTCGTTCTGCACCGTGCCCGACAACTGCTTCGGGGCAATGCCGTGCCGCTTGCCGACGGCGACGTAGAGCGCTAGCAGGATGATGGCGGTCGCATTGATCGTCATCGACGTCGACACCTTGTCGAGCGGGATGCCCTCGAACAGCGCCGCCATGTCTTCGATCGAGTCGATCGCAACGCCGACCCGGCCCACTTCGCCGGCCGCCAGGTGGTGATCGGAGTCGTAGCCGATCTGGGTGGGGAGGTCGAACGCCACGCTCAGGCCGTTCACGCCTTGCGACAGCAAATAGCGATACCGCGCGTTCGACTCGGCGGCGGTGCCGAAGCCCGCATATTGCCGCATCGTCCACAGCCGCCCGCGGTACATCGTCGGCTGAATGCCGCGCGTGAAGGGAAACTCGCCGGGGAAGCCCAGGTCTTTCTCGGGATCGAAGGCGGCCAGGTCCTTTGGGGCCGCGTAGTCGCGCATCGCTGAATTGTACGGGACTCGCCGCTTTCGCGGCTCGTGAGACTCGCGCCTGCCGGCGCTCGTGGGAGTCGCTCGCTACGCTCGCTCCTGGGACTCGGCCAGCTCCGCGGCCTCGTGGGATTCGGCTGCCGCCACGTGGGGAAATCAGTACCCACGAACAAAGGTAGTGCCACGAGCCAGCGGGGGCGAGCGACTACCACCACCGCC
>JANOZI010000929.1:0-3539 GCA_031429375.1 Acidobacteriota bacterium
GGATCACGTCGCCCTCCATGATCTGCATATATGGTAGATGTCGTACAGCAGCTTGACGCGCGGTGAGTTGACCGCGGCCACCACCTCGACGCCGTGATAATCGGCGTGATCGACTTTGCTGTTCAGCAACTCCACGCACACGGTGACGCGATGCTGTTCGGCCGCGGCCTTGAGGCGGTTCAGACCGGTCACGCAGTTATCGATCGCTTCTGCCCTGGCGATTCCCGAAGAACGTAATCAGGTTGGGGACGCCGAGCGCCGCGACGGCGCGGCACAGGTCAGGCAAGGCCATCTGCTCGTAGCACCAGCGGCTGACCGACTGGCGGAGCCGGCCGCGCGTCACCGCGCGCGTGGCCGCGCCTCGAGCCGCGGCGGCTTCGCACGGCGGCACCACTCCGGCAAATGCCAGGCCGGCAGCTAATCGAAGGGTATCGCGACGGCTGAAAGAATTCGCCATGGCGGCCGCATGTTAGCTGAAATAAGATGGCGCGCACAGCGGCGGTCGACGGCAAACGACAAGCCTAAAGGTTCGTCGCCACCAGCCTGGGGGGCGTGATGCAGCAACAGTCCGAAGCGTTTGACGCCATCGTCGTCGGCTCGGGAATCTCGGGTGGGTGGGCCGCGAAGGAACTGACCGAGCGCGGGCTGCGCGTCCTGTTGCTCGAACGCGGCAAGAACATCGAGCACGTCAAGGACTACTCCAACGCCCGGAAGAGCCCGTGGGAGTACCCGCATCGCGGCCGCCGCACGCGCGAGATGGCCGACACCTACCCGGTTCTGAAGCGCGACTATCCGCTGAACGAGAAGAACCTCGATTGGTGGGCATCCGACAAGGATTCGCCTTACACAGAGGTCAAGCGGTTCGACTGGTACCGCGGCTACCACGTCGGCGGCCGCTCGCTGACGTGGGGCCGTCAGAGTTACCGGCTCAGTGATTTCGACTTCGACGCTAACGTTAAGGAGGGCGTCGGCGCCGACTGGCCGATCCGGTACGCGGAGCTGGCGCCTTGGTACGATCACGTCGAGCGCCATGCGGGCATTGCCGGCTCGGTGGAAGGCCTGCCGCAACTACCGGATGGACAATTCCAACCGGCGATGCCGCTCAACTGCGCGGAAGAGACGATCGCCGGCCGTCTCGCAAAGCAGTTCGAGGGACGGCGGCGAATCATTCCGGGCCGGGTGGCAAACCTGACCCGGCCGATCGGCGGTCGTGGCCGCTGCCAGTACCGGGACGCCTGTTGGCTCGGGTGCCCCTCCGGCTCGTACTTCAGCACGCAGTCTTCGACGCTGCCTCCGGCGATGGCCACGGGACGGTTGACGCTCAAGATATTTGCGATCGTGACCGATGTGGTTTACGACCGCGACCGCAAGCGCGCGACCGGCGTGCGCGTGATGGATGCGGTGAGCGGGGCCAGCACCGAATACACCGCGAAGGTGGTGTTCCTGTGTGCCTCCACGCTCAATTCGACGTGGCTGCTGATGCGATCGGCGCGCGACGTGTGGCCCGGTGGACTGGGCAGCAGCTCGGGCGAGCTCGGGCACAACTTGATGGATCACCACTTCCGTTGCGGCGCCAATGGAACTCTCAACGAGCACGACGATAAGACTGTTTACGGCCGCCGGCCCACGGGCTTCTACATTCCGCGGTACCGAAACTTTTTCGGCGACAGGCGGGAGTACTTGCGCGGCTTTGGCTACCAGGGCAGCGCCAGCCGGCAAGGGTGGCAACGCGCGGTCGCCGAGCTTGGCGTGGGCGGCGGCTTCAAGGACGCGATGGCAGCGCCGGGCCCCTGGCGGATGGGCGCCACCGCCTTCGGCGAGATGCTGCCGAACCACGCCAACCGCGTTTGGATCGACGAGGCGAAGAAAGACAAGTGGGGCCTGCCAATTCTGGCGATTGACTGCGCGACCGGCGAGAACGAACGGTTGATGCGGCGCGACATGATGAACGACATGGCCGAAATGCTCGAGGCCACCGGCGTCAAGGACGTGCGCGTCTTCGACAACGGCTACTTCCCGGGCATGGGCATCCACGAGATGGGCACCGCGCGGATGGGCCGCGATCCGAAGACGTCGGTGTTGAACGCGCACAACCAGGTGTGGGATTGCACCAACGTCTTCGTGACCGACGGATCGGGCATGGCCTCCGCCGGATGCCAGAACCCATCGCTCACGTACATGGCGCTCACGGCGCGCGCGGCTGCGTTCGCCGTCGACGAGCTCAAGCGAGGACATTTCTGATGGAAGAACAACCTATGCAATCCGACATGACCCGCCGCGACGTCATCCGGCGTGTGACGGCGCTGCTTGGCGGCGCCGCTTTGGCCGGCGGCGACCTCCTCGAGGCGTTTTCGTTCGACGCCGCAGCGCGGCTCGAGGCCATGGCGCAAGGCGCGGGCACGTTCACGGCGGCCGACATCGCGCTGCTCGACGAAATCGCCGAGACGATCCTGCCGGAAACGTCTACGCCGGGCGCGAAGGCCGCAAAGACCGGCGCCTTCATGGCGCTGATGGTGACCGACGTCTACACGCCGCGCGAACAGCAGCTCTTTCACGACGGCATGCGGGCATTAGACGAGGCGTGCCGGCGAGCGAACAACGTGTCTTTCATGCAGGCCTCACCGGCGCAGCGGCTGGCGCTGCTCGAGACGCTGGATCGGGAGCAAAAGACCGTGATGGACGCGCGCACGGCTTCTCCGCGGCCACGGGCGCCGGCGGCCGAGGCTGCAGGAGATGAGCCTGCCCACTATTTCCGGATGCTGAAAGAGCTCGCTTTGCTCGGGTATTTCACGTCCGAGATCGGCTACACCCGCGCGATGCGGTACCTCGAGGCGCCGGGGCGCTTCGATCCGTGCGCACCGTACGCGCCAGGCGACAAAAGCTGGGCGTCGCACGCCTGACACGGGCATGGGCAGTCGGTGCTAAGATGCACCCACTTGGAGGGGAGTCACATGGCGCTTTCACGTCGCGATTTCGTGCGGAGGCTTGGTGTCGGCGGAGCCGCGGTAGCCTCGGCATCTCACATTATCGGCTACGGCCGTGAAGAATTGCTGGCTTTTACGGGCCAGGGACAGGGTGGTCAGGTCCGGCGGCCCGGCGCGACCGGCACCGCCGCTCCGATCCGTCTGAGTAGTAACGAGAATCTCCGGGGGCCGAGCGCCAAGGTGCTCGAAGTCCTGCGGTCGCACCCGTCCAAGGATCTGGGCCTTGGCTATCCGCCGGTCAACCAGAGTGCGTTCCAGGACGCCTGCGCGGCCATGGACGGCGCGAAACCGAACAACATCCTCGTCTCAACCGGTTCGGGCGCAATCCTCACCGCGGCCGTCATGGCGTACTGCAACGGCGACAAGTCGCTCGTGACCGGTGATCCGTCGTACGGCTCCCCGGCCCAGACCGCCCAGCGCATCAAGGCGCCGGTGAAGTTCATCGCGGTCGATCAGAAGTCGCTGGCGCTCGATCTCGAGGGCATGATCCGCGCTTCGATCGGCGCCGGCCTCGTGTTCCTCTGCAACCCGAACAATCCGACGTCGACGGTGCAA
>JANOZI010000930.1:0-3134 GCA_031429375.1 Acidobacteriota bacterium
GAACCGGGACCGTACCCGACGCCGAAAAACCGATATAAGCGAGCGAAAGGTTGACTGGGGGTATGAACCGAAAGGAGATTTGCCTGGCCTGCCGTCCAGAAAATTACGGCCGGCCCCGCCCCGGTCTTCCATATCTATCGCACTGATTCACAAAGACTTACCCTGCCTCTGTCTTGCTCGATTTCCCGCGGCCCGCACACCGTTCATGGCTAATTAGACGCCGCAGGTCCGATTTGGGTTCGCCCTTTGTTCTGTCAATTTCTTAGGACACCCAGAAGCGGGAAAAGGTAGCACAGTGAGTCACAAAGTGGCAAAAATTACACTCGGCTGTGGCTATCTCACTAACCCGTCCGCCGTTCGAAATGGTTGGGCTGGTCGAGTGGGTTGTGGGCTGTTTAGATACCGACCCAACTTGCCTACCTGTCTGGCGTGGTATTATCGAGGTTTCCTGTTCAAGCCTTTGAGGAGCTTGTAGTTATGGCAATGCGCTGTGAAATCTGTGGCAAGGGTCCGGTCGTGGGCCGTCGTGTCTCGCACGCCCACAATGTTCGTCCTCGCCGGTTCGAGCCCAACCTGCAGACAGTGCGCGCGGTCGTCGACGGCGCCAACAAACGCGTTAAGGTCTGCACGCGCTGCATCCGCTCGAGCAAAATCGTCAAAGCCGCGTAAATGCGAGAACTGGTGACCGCCGCCGGCGCGGCCAGGGCCATCGGGCCCTACTCGCCAGCCCTCAAAGCCGGCAACCTGTTGTTCTTGTCGGGGTCGATTCCGCTCGACCCGGTATCGGGTCAAATCGTGGCCGGCGACATCACCGCGCAAACCCGGCGTGTCATGGACAACATCAGGGCACTGCTCGAAGCCGGCGGCGCGGATTTCTCGAACGTCGTCCGCACCACCGTCTTCATGGTGGACCTCGGCGAGTTCGCCGCCATGAACGAGGTCTACGCCGGCTACTTCTCCGCCCCGTACCCCGCCCGCTCGACCGTCCAGGTCGTCAAGCTCCCGAAAGACGTCCGCGTCGAAATCGATGTCATCGCGGTTCTTAACTCTTAACTGATTCAGGTTTTCTCGCCACGTTCAGCACGCCCGTAATTCCTCGGATCGCCTTCATCACCTGCTCGAGGTGCTTCATGTCCTTGATTTCGACGGTGATGTCGATACGCCCGCGCTGATCGCCGGTGCGCGCTTCCACGTTGGTGATGTTGGTGTTGATGTCGGAGATCTTCTTGCTGAGCTCGGCCAGCATGCCTTTGCGATCCTCGACTTCGATCGTCAGCCGCACCGGGTACGGCACGGTGTCGGCGCCCTTGTCCCATTCGACGTCGATGCGGCGCTCCGGGTCGTACATCAGGTTGATGACGTTGGTGCACTTGGCGGCGTGCACCGAGACCCCCTTGCCGCGCGTGATGTAGCCGACGATTTGCTCGCCGCGGATCGGGTTGCAACACCTGGCCCGGAACACCATCACGTCGTCGGCGCCGCGCACCTTGATGCGGTCGGGCTCGGCGCCGGAGCGCAGCACGCGCTTGACTGCCGAAACGACCGGGTGCTCGGGCGGCGCCTCCTTGAGCTGCTCCGGGGGCACGAGCTTGTCCAGCAACAGCCGTGGCGACACTTTGCCGTAGCCAATCTGCGCGAGCAGGTCCTCCGGTTTCGGCGCCGCGAATTCCGCCAGCACTTTGGCGGCGGTCTCGCCCTCGAGCAGCTTCGTGCCGTTCAAGCCGAAGCGCCGGGCCTCCTTGTCGAAGACGCGGCGCCCGAGCTCGACGGCGCGTTCCTTCTCCTCGGCCTGGATGAGGTGCTTGATCTTGTTGCGCGCCCGCGAGGTCACCGCGAAGTTCAGCCAGTCGCGGCTCGGCTTGTGTGCGGCGTTGCGGATGATTTCGACGATGTCGCCGTTTTTGAGGCGGGTCCGAAGCGGCACCATCCGCCCGTTGACGCGCGCCCCGACACACTGGTGGCCGACGTCGGTGTGAATCGCATACGCGAAGTCGATGGCGGTCGATCCCTTCGGCAGCACCTTGACGGTGCCTCGCGGCGTGAACGTGTAGACCTCTTCGGGATAGAGATCGATCTTGAGGTTGGCGAGAAACTCCTGCGGGTCGCGGACTTCCTGCTGCCACTCCAGCAACTGGCGCAGCCACTGGAAGTACTGCTCGTCGCGCCCCGCGCCGACGCGGCCTTCCTTGTACTTCCAGTGCGCGGCGATGCCTTCCTCAGCCAGCCGGTGCATTTCCTCAGTGCGGATCTGAACCTCGAACGGAAAGCCCTTCTCGCTGATCACCGAGGTATGCAGCGACTGGTAGCCGTTGGGCCGCGGCATCGCGATGAAGTCCTTGATGCGGCCCGGCACCGGCGACCACGTCTGGTGGATGATGCCGAGCGAGGCGTAGCAGTCTTTCACCGAGGGCGTGACGATGCGCAGCGCGACGAAGTCGTAGACCTGCTCGAGGTCGATCTTCTGCGCCTTGAGCTTCAGCCAGATGCTGTACAAGCGCTTGACGCGCCCGTCGATGCTGTTGACCGGCACCTGCGCGTCCTGCAGCTTGCTGCGGATGTCGGCGGTGAGCTGCTCGATCATCCCTTCGGTCGGCCGCCGCTTGGCCTCGACGCGGGTGCGGAGCGATTCGAAGGCCGCCGGCTCGAGGTAGCGGAACGACAGCTCTTCGAGCTCGTTCTTGATGCGGCTCATGCCGAGGCGGTTGGCAATCGGCGCGTAGATGTCGAGGGTCTCTTGCGCAATGCGGACGCGCTTGTCGTCGGACATGTGCTGCAGCGTGCGCATGTTGTGCAGCCGATCGGCGAGCTTGACGAGGATGACGCGAATGTCGTCGACCATCGCCAGCAGCATCTTGCGGAAGTTTTCGGCCTGCCGCTCTTCGCTCGACGAAAACGGGATGGCGCCGATCTTGGTCACCCCCTCGACGATGTGGGCGACGTCCTCGCCGAACTTCTCGCGGATTTTTTCCGGGGTGGTGAGGGTGTCCTCGACGACGTCGTGGAGCAGGCCAGCGGCAATGCAGACCGCGTGCCACCGGCCGCGTGGTCTACATCGGCGAACAGCTGATCGAGCTGTCGGCGCGTGAGTTGAGTCTGCTGGAGGTCTTGCTGCAGCGCGTGGGCCGGCTGGTCAG
>JANOZI010000931.1:0-8329 GCA_031429375.1 Acidobacteriota bacterium
ATCGCGATCACCGGCGACCTGCTGGTCAATCCGGTCTCGTACGCGCTGAGCTCGTACCCGACCGGATGGCTGCGCACGCTCGAGCGCATCGACGCGCTCGACGCCGCGGTGATCGTGCCCGGGCACGGCGAGCCGCTCGAGGACGAGAAGCTGCTGCATGCGACCATGGCGGTGTTTCGCGAGCTGTTGAAGCGCGGCGCAGCGGCCAGGGCGCGGGGCCTGGACGCCGACGCGGCGCGCGCCGAGATCATGCCCGAGATCACGCCGTTGATGATCGCCATCACCGGCGACGACCCGGCCGCGAACCGCGGCTTCGAGATCCAGCTGGTCGACTGGTTTCTCCACCGCGTCTACGACGAGCTGGCCGGTCCGCTGACCGATGCGATTGCGCCGATCCCCGCTAAGTGACCAGTGCGGGTTCGCGCGCGGGCACTTCATCCAGGAAAAAGATCGCTTCGACCTGTTGGCCGAACAAGCGTCCCTGCTTCACAATATGGAGAAGGAAAAAGGGACGGCAACAAGCCCGTCCCTTTGGATTACTGGGTCTTGGCAGGCGCGGCGGACGAGGTGTACTGCACTTCTTTCGCCTTCATCGGCTCGGCGCCGTCGCCGACGTTCACCACGACCCGCATGCCGACCTTGAGATCCGTCTGAGTGCCCTTAGCCTTGTCGCGCTTGAACGAGGTGACCGGGATCACCTGGAACGTGGCGTCCTTCCCCTCAGTCGTCTTGATCACGACCTTGTTGCCGTCGATCGCGGTGATGGTGCCCATCAGCTTGTGATCGTGGCCCGGGTGCGCGAGCGGCGCGGCCGAGGCAAGCACGGTGAACGCCAGCGCTGCGAGCAGTAGTTTCTTCATGGTCCTAGAATAACACGCGCGCGATCGAGGACCGCTTCAGCGGACCAGCCGGCCGTCCGCAAGTCGCGCACGCCAGTGTCGCCGTCGGACTTGCTCAGCTTTTCGGTCGCCGACTTCATCACCAGCCCGTGATGCGCAAAGCGCGGCGGCGTCTGGCGGCCCAGCATCCGCGCCAGCCGAATCTGTCGTCCAGTCGAGGGCAGCAAATCGACACCGCGAATCACATCGGTAATCGTCTGCGCGTAATCGTCCACGGTTACCGCAAACTGGTAGGTCCAGTTGCCGAGGCGATCGCACACCAGCACGTCGCCGCATTGCGCGCTGGGGTCCTGCTGCTGCGGCCCGCGGATCTCGTCGAAGAACCGCTCGACGCCCGGCGCGATCCGCACGCGCCACCCGACATCGTCGGTCAACGGAATGCCGCGATCGCGGCACGTGTTGGGATAACGAAGCTCCGGTCCGGAAGCTGCAGCCGCCGCCACAATTTCTGAGCGAGTGCAGGTGCAGCCATATACGAGCTCGCGATCGATCAACGGCTGCAGCGCCTTCCGATAGATCGCGTCGCGATCGCTTTGCCGGATCGGTTGACCGTCGGCGTGGAAACCCAGCCACTGCAGATCCTCGAGCAGCGCGCCTTCATATTCCGGGCGGGAGCGCTGTCGATCGTGATCTTCGATGCGCAGCAGCACCTTGCCATCGCGGGCCCTGGCGGCTTCCCACACGTGGATGGCGTTGACGACATGGCCGAGGTGAAGGAACCCGGTCGGCGCCGGCGCGAAGCGGGTGATCACGATGGTCCTCACGAAGGTTACCGCACGATGGTTCGATCGACCGTTCGATCGGTCGCCTCTGCCGCTCGAGGCAACGCGGCGACCGGCGGGCACGGGATTGGCGTATAAAACGGTAACGATGGTCGTGGTCAGCCTGGTCTTCCTGTTCGTCTACCTGTTCGGCGCGTACGCCTACGGCGCGGCGACGGTGTACGCCTTGACGGAGGTCGGACCGGCGTGGGGCGGCCTCGATCGGGAGCCCGCGCCGGGCGCACGGCCGCGCCTC
The DNA here is from genome assembly GCA_031429375.1 of Acidobacteriota bacterium. Classification (GTDB taxonomy): domain Bacteria; phylum Acidobacteriota; class Vicinamibacteria; order Vicinamibacterales; family UBA2999; genus 12-FULL-67-14b. Next base: position 1,917 of record JANOZI010000931.1, read on the forward strand.
GATAAGCCGGGACTGGCCCTGTTTGTCATCAGCACAGTCTGGTTTGTCCTCCACGGCCTGATAGAGTTCCGCAACCTGTCGGGCGACACCGGCCAGGGTTGGCTCGACCTCGCCACGCTCATCGTATTTCTGTTCCCGCCGGTCATCATGCACACGGTTTACCTCGAGACGTGTGCGGAACAGCAACCGGGGCGCATCTACGGGGGGATTCTGGCCGCGATGTACGTGGTGTCGCCGCTGCTCGGCATCTACTTGATCGCCGGGATCTTCGACCTGGTGCCGGTGCCGCAGCAGGTCGGCCCCTGGATCGGCGTCTCGATCGGCGGGCTGTTCACGATCACGAGCCTGTACGCGATCACGCTGATGCTGCAGCGTCCGCGCTCGGCGCGCACGCCCGATCAGGCCCGCCTGGCCAACGTCATGATCTTCCTGTTCACCGGGATGAGCGGGCTGTTCATCGCCATGATCTTCATGGACGAACAGCGGTTGATCGTCGAGATCCTCAATCGCCTGACGCGCACCGCGCCGCTCTACTTCCTGATCGCGTCGGTCTACTTCGAGAACCGCTTCGCCTTTTACGACCTGGTGGTGAAGCGCGCCGTGATGATCCTCTTGAGCGTGCTGGTGCTCGGCGTGTTTCTCGCCGCGACGCTGCCGTGGCTGCAAGAGCTGCCGGGCGGCCCAGGCCGCCCCTGGCTGTTCGCGGTCGCGCTCGTGCCTGTGGCGATGGTCATGCCGTGGCTGCTGTCGCGGGCCGAGCGCTGGCTCGACCGCATGTGGCTCGGGCGCGAGTTCACGCCGGTCGAAGCCGTCAAGCACGTGCTCGCGGCCATGCAGCCGGCCACCGATGAGCGGTCGCTCGTCGCCGCGACCGAAGCGCGGCTCAGCGACATCTTCGGCTCGCCCATTGCCATCCTGATCGGCGACCAGAAGCCGGAGGGCGCGGCGATGGAAATGGACGTCGCCATGCCCACCGCGGGGCAGGCGGTGCGCATCGCCGTGCTGAAAATTCCCGGCGGGCGCCGCATCCTGAGTGAAGACCTCGCCATGCTGCGCTCGCTGGCGGGCGTGTTCGGCTTCATGCTAGAGAACATCCGCCTGCAGAGCCGGCGGCAGGAACAGGATCAACTGGCGCAGGAGCTGCGCCTGCAAAGCAGCAAGTCCGAGCTGAAGGCGCTGCGCGCGCAGATCAATCCGCACTTCCTCTTCAACGCGCTGAACGCGATCGCGTCGCTGATTCACACCGATCCGGCGCGCGCCGACGAAGCGGTTGAGCAGCTCGCCGAGGTGTTCCGCTACACGCTGCGCCGCTCCGATTCGGAATGGGCGCCGCTCGACCAGGAGCTGACCTTCGCGCGCGCCTACCTCGACGTCGAACAGGCGCGCTTCGGCCAGCGCCTGACGTGCTCGATCGATTCGGATCACCACGTGCCGCCGCCCTTGATTCCGTCGATGCTGCTGCAGACGCTGCTCGAGAACCCGGTCAAACACGGCGTGTCCCAGGCCCGCGAGCCCGGCCGCATCGACGTCATCGTACGGACGACCGGCGGGCGGATCACCGTCGAGGTCAGGAATACCGGCCCGAAGGCCGAGGGTCGAACCGACGCGCCGCGCGAGGGCGAGGGCTTCGGCCTGCACAACGTGCGCGAGCGGTTGAAGGGCCATTTCGGCGATCAAGCCAGCTTCGCGCTGACGCGCGATGACGCCACCGGCGTCACCATCGCCCGGATCACCATGCCGCTCGTCAAGGTCGCGGCGTGATTCGCGCGGTGCTGGTCGACGACGAGCCGCCCGCGCGCGTGCGGATGCGGCAGTTGCTCGAGGCCTCCGGCGATGTCGTGGTCGTCGGCGAAGCCGGCAGCGCCGTGGAGGCGCGCGACATCATCCGCGACACCCGGCCGGACCTGGTGTTCCTCGACGTCGAAATGCCCGAAATGCGCGGCACCGCGCTGGCCGCCTCACTCCCCGAACCAAGGCCCTACATCGTCTTTGCGACCGCCTTCGAAACCTACGCGCTCGACGCCATCGCGCTCGACGCGACCGACTACTTGCTGAAACCGGTGTCACGCGCGAAGCTGGCCGCCACGCTCGACCGGGTGCGCTCGCGCCGCTCGAAACAGAGCGAGCTCGAGCGCGACGTGATGGCGGCGTCCGGGGTGCAAGCGCAGATGTGGCCGGGTTCCCTGCCTGAGATCCCGGGCTTCGATTGCGCGGCCGCCTCGCTGCCCGCCCGTGGGGTTGGCGGCGATTTCTACGACGCCTTCGCCATCGACGGCGTGAGCTGGGGTTTGCTGCTCGGCGACGCCTCCGGCAAAGGAATGGCGGCGGGCCTGGTCGCGTCGGCGGTGCAGGCGCGCGTGCACAGCACGGCCACGCTCGCCCGGTTCACGCCGGCGGCATTGATGGCCGCGGTCGACCGCGACGTCTACGCCACCACCGACGGCGCCCGCTACGCGACGGCGATCTACGGCTCGCTCGATGCCGCGACCCGCGGGTTCACGCTCGTCAACGCAGGCCATCCACCGGTGTTGCTGCTCGATCCCGATACCGATGCGATCGTACGCATCAACGCGACAGGACCGGCGTTGGGCCTGATCGAAGCCGGCGCCTTCGGCTCGCACACCGTGACCATTCCCGCCGGCGGCGTGCTCGTGGCCTACACTGACGGCGTGAGCGAGGCGCGCAATCCGGAGGATGAAGAGTACGGCGACGAGCGGCTCGCCGCGCTCGTCACCGGCGGCCGCGGCATGTCAGCCGCCGCGCTGTGTGCGCGCATTCTCGACGCGATCCGGCACTATCGCGGCTCGCGCCAGGATCAAGACGATGTCACGGTGCTGGTGATGAGGGCGCTGTGATTCGCACGCTGCTGATCGACGACGAGCAGCCCGCGCGGGAACGCTTGCGCCAGTTGCTGGCCGCGCATCACGACGTCGAGGTGGTCGGCGAGGCCGAAGACGGCCTCGACGCGGCCGAGAAAATTGCGCAGCTCACCCCCGACCTCGTGTTGTTGGACATCCAGATGCCCGGCGCCAGCGGCCTCGATGTCGCGGCCTCCCTCGGCACGCCGCGGCCTGCCGTGATCTTCTGCACCGCCTTCGATCAGTACGCCGTGGACGCGTTCGAGCTGTCGGCGACGGATTACCTGCTGAAGCCGGTCAACCGCGCCAGGCTGGCGGCCGCGCTCGATCGCGTGCGCGCCCTCAGCCGGGCCCCCAGCGCGGCAGCCGCGCCGGGGTGGAAAAAGCCGCATGGCCGCGATCGCGAGCTCGAAGAATTGTCGCGGGCCAAAGGCCTTGCGCCGACGCGCTTCCTCGCCCGGCGCGGCGCCCGCTTCAAGGTCGTCCCCGTCCACGAGGTGGTCGCGTTCACGTTCGTAGACGGCGTGACCCACTTGCTCACGGCGACCGAGCAGCTCTCGATGCAGCCCACGCTCGTGTCGCTCGCGCACCGGCTCGACCCGAACGCGTTCCTCCAGGTCTCGCGTACCGCGATCGTCCGGCTCGATGCCGTCAAGGAAGCGAAGCCGTTCAGCGACGGTACCGGCGAAATCCTGCTGTCGAACGGACAAACGATGGTGGTCGCGCGAAGACGCTGGCGCATACTGCTCGACACACTCGAAGGCTGAGCGCGACCGCCACCTGGCCCCGGTGTGCAATCGAGGACATCGGCTGCCAGCAGCGGATTCCTAAACTGGCAGGCATGAGCCGAGCGGCGGCGAGCGTTCCCACGATTCTCGTCGTCGACGACGAACCATCCATCCTCGAGCTGCTGGGACGGTTTGCCGCCAAGCGCGGCTTCGACGTGGTCACCTGCGACGGCGGGCAAAGGGCGATCGAGCACCTGCAGCACCATCGCGCGAATGTCGCATTAGTCGACTTGCGGATGCCGGGTGTCGACGGCATCGAGGTGCTGCGCGCGATCCGCGAAGCCGATCCGGAATGCCGGGTCGTGCTGATGAGCGGACACGGCACCATCGACAGCGCGGTCGAAGCCATCACACTGGGCGCGATCGATTACCTGATCAAGCCGTTCGACCACGCCAAGCTGGATCGGATCCTGAAGTTCGTGCGCGAGGATGCGAAGCGGTTGCGGGACCTGCTGGCCGCCGAGCGCGAGGTGGCCAGGCGCACCGAGTTTCGCGGCATGGTGGGACGCGGCGCCGTGATGCAGGATTTGTTCGCGCTGATTCGGCGGCTGGCGCCGCACGTCCGCACGGTTTTGATCACCGGAGAAACCGGCAGCGGTAAGGAGCTGGTCGCGCGCGCGTTGCACCGTGAAGGCCCGCGGCATGCCAGGCGGTTCGTCACCGTCAACTGCGCCGCCGTGGTGGAAACGCTCTTCGAAAGCGAGTTGTTCGGCCACGCGCGGGGCGCATTCACCGGAGCGACCGACCACAAGGCCGGACTGTTCGAAGCGGCCGATGGCGGCACGCTGTTTCTCGACGAAGTCGGGGAGCTGCCCATCGCGATGCAGGCCAAGCTGCTGCGGGTGCTCGAGTCGGGCGAGATCCAACGGGTGGGGGCCACCGAACCTCGTCGCGCGGATGTGCACGTCGTGGCCGCCACCAACCGCGACCTCCTCGCCGATTCGGCCGCCGGCCGGTTCCGCGCCGATCTGTACTATCGACTCAACGCGGTCGAGTTACACGTGCCGCCGCTGCGTGACAGGCGCGAAGACATTCCGTACCTGACCGCCGCGTTCGTGCAAGAGTTCGCGGCGCGGCTCGGCAAGCCGATGGTGGGGCCCACACCGGCCGCCGAGCGAACGCTGGCCGCCGCCGCGTGGGATGGCAACGTCCGCGAGCTGCGCAACGTCATCGAGCGCGCGTGCATTCTCGCCGAAGGTGAATTCATCACCGAACGCGAGCTCGCCGCCCCGGCGCTGCCGCTGCCGGCCGGGCCGGGGCTGCCTGGCCAGACCACCGGGGGATCGTTGGCGATTCTCGAGCGCGCGCACATCGTGGAAGTACTGACGAAGGTCGGCGGCAACAAGGCCAGGGCCGCCAAGATCCTCGGGCTGGGCCGCCGCACGTTCTACCGCCGGCTCGAGACCTACGGTCTATTCGGTTGACGCCTCGGCGTCCATTTCGCGCTCGACGCGCGGCAGGCACTTGGGACAAATTCCATGGCTGAACGTCACGCCGCTGCGCGCTGACACATATTCCTCGACCCGATGCCAGTAGTGTGAGTCGTCGCGAATCGAATGGCAGTATGCGCAAATCGGGAGCAATCCGCTCAAGGTGCGGACGCTATCCAGGGCACGCTCCAGTTCCAGTACCCGATCGGCGAGCCGCTGCTGCAACACGATGAACCGCTCGCCGGCGATCAGGCGGACGCGCAGCTCGTCCGGGTCAACCGGCTTCACCAGATACTCGGCCGCACCTGCTTCGAGCCCGGCCACCAGGTCGGCGCGTGCGGCTTTGGACGTCAGCAGAATGATGTGCGCCGGGGTGTCGCCGCCACGCGTCCGGATCTGCTGGCAGACATCCAGTCCGTCGATGTCGGGCAACATCCAGTCGAGCAGCACGAGCTGGGGCGCCGGCGTCACGTCCATCGCCGCCAGGGCGCCCCGGCCATCGGTCGCGACCACAACCTCGTGGCCCCACGACGTGACCAGTCCCGACAGCCGCCGCGCGGTCGCGCGGTCGTCTTCGACGATGAGAATACGCATCAGAGCGTCGCCCGCATGGCCGCCAAATCGATTAGCAGCTGACTGGTTTCGGTTTCGAGTTGTGCAAACGTCTCACGGGCTGCCGGAACGTCTCGCGCGAGGGCATGCCCCTCGAGACTGCGGGTCAACGCCGTGACGGCGGTCGCGTCGAAGTTCCCGGCGGAGCCCGTCAGCGAATGCGCGGCCCTCTGCACGGCGGCGTAATCGCCGTCCGCCAGCCCCTGACGGATCGTTTCGATCAGAGGCGGACCGTCTTCGAGAAAGAAACCAATCACCTCGGCGAGGAGCGCGGGATCGCCGCCGGCGCGCGCGAGCATGGCTGAAGACATGTTACCCGGCCCTACTGCAATCGGTCGGCCAAGCGAGGGACCCTGATATGGGGCTTTGATCGGGCGCAGCGAGCGTGCGCCGCCGCACACTAGTGGGCCCACCCGCACATGTGCGCCTGGACCGGCGGCATTGGCGCGCCATCCGAGAGCCGGCGCGCGGAGCGGGTCTTGCAGCGATGCTTGTGGAGCTCATGGACCTCGTAACCAGCTCGTGCAGCCCGAATTGAGACCAAATGAGCATCAGTGACCCCGCGGCCGGCGGCGAACCAGTAACGAAACACCAAGGCGCGGGCGAAGCGCATTTCGGACGGCTGCTGCTGGCGCGGTCGACGCTGACCCTCCATACGCTGAGCGTCGCGATCGACCACGCGGAGCAACAGCACGTGCCGCTGGCCGACGCGATCGTGACGCTCG
>JANOZI010000932.1:0-2819 GCA_031429375.1 Acidobacteriota bacterium
CGAGGCGGTGGCGGCGACGTTCGAGTCGACCGAGGGTGCGGGCATGCCGCTGGCCGAGCGCATGATTCTCGCGATGGAAGCCGGCTACGCCAAGGGCGGCGATCGCCGCTGGGGCAACCTGCAGTCGGCGGCGATCAAGGTCGCCGACCCGAACGACTCGGGCCGCGGCAACGACCATATCGCGCTGGCGATCGAAGTCGGCGAGCACGCCGATCCCGTCGGCGAGATGAAGCGCATCTACTACACGACCGGCCGGCGGCTCGGTTATCGCAGTTTCTCCCGCGTCGAAGGCGCCGACGTCCTCGAGTTGAAGCGCATGCTGCACGCGGTCGGCTACTGGCGGCCGGCGCTGGCCTCGTTCCCCGATGCACCGCGCGGGACCAACACGCCGGAGATGCAGGAGCTGCGCAAGACCAATCCCGCGGCCTACGACAAGGCGGTCGCCGAGGCTCGCCAGGCAACAACCGCTTACACACGCGATTTCGGGACGTTCGACGATGAGGCGATCGCGGCGGTGGATAAGTTCCGGACGGATCGAAAACTCAACTACCAGGGCAACCCGCCCGGGCTGGTGGACGCGAGGTTCGTCGATGCGTTGAAAGCCGCGTACCTGGCGAAAAAGAAAGCGAAGTAGGGTAACCCTTTAGGGTTGCCTACGGTTTGTCATGCGCAAAATCGACATCTTCACCCACATCCTTCCCGAGCCCTATGTCACGCGGATGAACGAGGTGGCGCCGGGCTTCAAGGACACCGGCAAGCGCATGCGCGGGGTGCCGATGCTCGTTGACCTCGACGTGCGGTTCAAGGTGATGGACACGTTCGACGGCTACCAGCAGGTCCTGTCGATCTCCACGCCGCCGATCGAGGCCTATGCCAACCCGATCGAAGCGATCGATCTGGCGCGCCGCGCCAACGACGGCATGGCGGACCTGGTGCGGCGCTACCCGGATCGCTTTCCGGGCTTCATCGCGTCGCTGCCGCTCAACAATCCCGAGGCCACGCTGCAGGAGATCGAGCGGGCGATCGGCGATCTCGGCGCCCGCGGCGTCCAGATCTTCTCGAACATCGCCGGCAAGCCCCTCGATGCGCCCGAGTTCCTGCCCTTGTTCGACGCCATGGCCGGGCACGACTTGCCGATCTGGCTGCATCCGTACCGCAGCGCCGAGTTCTCCGATTACGCGACCGAGGACCGTTCGCAGTACGAGATCTGGTGGACCTTCGGGTGGCCGTACGACACCAGCGCGGCGATGGCGCGGCTGGTCTTTTCCGGCCTGTTCGATCGACTGCCGGAGATCAAGATCATCACGCACCACCTGGGCGCGATGGCGCCGTACTTCGAGGGCCGCCTCGGTCCCGGGATGGATCAGCTCGGCGCCCGCACGTCGGATCAGGACTACTCACAGGTGTTGAAGCGCCTGAAGAAGCGGCCGCTCGACTACTTCAAGATGTTTTACGGCGACACCGCCGTGTTCGGCGCCTATGACGCCACGGTCTGCGGGCTCAAGTTCTTCGGCAGCGAGCACGTGTTGTTCGCGTCTGACGCGCCGTTCGATCCGGAAAAAGGCTCGATGTACATCCGCGAAACGATCGGCATCATCGACCGCCTGCCGATCACGATGGAAGAGCGCGATCGAATCTACTGGGGGAATGCGGTTCGACTGCTGAAATTGCCATGACCAAAACCATCATCGCCCTCGCGCTGTTCGCGTGCTCGGCGTTGGCTGACGCACAGACCATCCAGGGCCGCTGGAAGCTGCTGGCCGCCGAAGACCTGCGCGCCGATGGCTCGGTGGCGCGACTCCCATGGGGCAAGAATCCCGTCGGCACCATCGTCGTCCAGGGCGGGCATTGCTATTTGCAGATCATGTCGGGCGACGTGCCGTCGTTTACCGCGGCCACGCCGAGCGTGAGCGAGCAGATGAGCGCTGCGCTGCTGAGCAGCTACATCGCGTACTCGGGCCCCTGCACGATAAACGAGGCCGCCGGCAAGGTGACGTTGAAAGTCGAGGCCGCGTGGCGCCCGAATTACGTCGGCACCGAGCAGGTCCGGTTCTTCCGCTTCGAGAACGGCAAGATGTTGTTCGGGCCAGCGCCGGGCTCGGTGAAGGTGGGCAACGAGGCGCTTAGCCGCCGCCTGACTCTCGAACGCGTGCCCTGATCAGGGATCAGGGATCAGGGATCAGGGGTCAGGGGTCAGGGGTCAGGGATCAGGGATCAGGAGATCATTACTTTGAGAACAGGCTTGATCGCGGCCTGTCTGTTGGCGCTATCGGTGACCACACACGCACAGCGCGAGACGCATGCAGACTTGCCTGGAGTGCGCCTTTGGTACACAGATACCGGTGGCACGGGCGAGGCCGTCGTCTTCCTGCACGCGAACACCGGCAGCAGCCGCGTCTGGGAGTATCAGATTCCCGTTTTCGTGGCGCGCGGCTATCGCGTCATCGCGTACGACCGGCGCGGATTTGGACGAACGGTGATTGATCCGGCGGGCGGGCAACCCGGCACTGGTGCTGACGATCTGCTGGCCTTAGTGAACCACTTGAAGATCGATCGCATTCATCTCGTGGGCACGGCGGCCGGCGGCTTCGTGGCCTTCGACTTTGCAGTGTCGTTTCCTCAACGCCTGCGCAGCCTCGTGGTCGCCAACAGCATCGGTGGTGTGCAGGACGAAGACTACCTGGAGCTGGGACGTCGGTTGAGGCCGGCGCAGTTCAACGCGCTTCCACCCGATTTCCGCGAGCTAAGCCCGACCTATCGCGCCGCAAACCCTCAGGGGACGCAGCGTTGGATCGATCTCGAGCGCGTGAGTCGGCCCG